>NZ_JBNHER010000196.1:0-100201 GCF_050015975.1 Dapis purpurea BLCC-M126
ATCGCTCTATTTAGTATACGCTATATATAGTGTCTTTGCGTAAGTCCTGTTTATTTACCACCTCTGAATGCAGCAGTAGCGATCGCTGTGACTAAAGCCGAATCTATTCCTCCACTTAAACCCAGAACAACTTTAGAAAAACCATACTTCTTCACATAATCTTTTACTCCTAAAACTAAAGCAGACCAAATTTCTTCATCCTCACTTTCTGGCAAATTTATATTTTCAAAATTCACTGAGATTAAATCTTTTTTTGCCGAATTAAATTCTACAACTGCCAAACTTGTCTCAAAAGCTTTAGCATGATAAATAATATTTCCAGCACTATTAAAAACCACACTACAACCATCAAAAATTAGATCGTCATTCCCACCAACTTGATTAACATAAATAATTGGTATTTGATAACGATTCGTACTATGTTCAAACATTGCCTCTCGCAATTTTTGTTTTCTGACTCGATAGGTAGAAGCTGACATATTAATCACAAAATTAACCTGTTATTCCGCCAATTCTTTCATTGGATCACAAGTATAATTTCGCTTTCCCCAAAATTCTGCATCATTCCACAAATCTTCGCAAATAGTCACACCAACTTTAGCTGAATATTCTGATATTTCAGGAGAAATTTCTAATGTAAAAAAATCGCTAGTGTTACCCGGTTCAAAATATCGGTCTTCGTCAAAGACATCATAAGTAGGTAAAAGTCGTTTATGAAATATTTGTTTAACTTTTCTATTGGCTAATAAAGCTGCACTATTACAGTGCTTTTCAGTTGAGTAGACCACAAAAATGTTGTAGGAGTAAGGAGTAAGGAGTAATGAGTCAGTATGATTGTGGTTTATTCATATGAAAAACGCTGTAAATAATGATTTTTCTCCATTTTTAGCAGCTTGAGAATTAAAAATTACAGTTCCTACTAAAACTGCTATTTCTGATGGTAAATCTTGAGCTAACTTTTCTAATTCTACAGCAGCAGCTTCTATTAAACTACGATAAATTAATAAATCTCGTGGCGGATAACTTATAAATGATAATTCTGGAGTTATCATCAACTTAGCATCTAAACTTTGTGCTTTTTGTGCAGAATCAAAAATTAATTGGGCATTGCCGGAAATATCACCAATAACAGGATTAAGTGGAAGTGAAATTTACAGTAGATTTTGAATGTGGTTTTAATTAGGAACTTATTTAATCAAAATTCCTAATTAAAGTCAGATGCAATAATGGTCTAATAGCTACAATTATTGCTTTACTAAATCTTTGCCAAAACGGTGTCAAAAATTGGCAATTGATGCTTGTGGGAATACATATTCTCCACAATGTAGATCCCCAGCTTCAAATTCTAATTCTTGCAACATTTGATAATGTAATTGAGACTATTCTCCATCACAAATTCCTACAGTAGCTTCCAGTTGCTCGAACTTAGATGATAGTAAACCAGAAAAAACACAACCCATAATATTAAAAGGATTTGAATTGAAAATTGCTGCCTTTTGAACATTATTCATCATCTTTTCTACAGAGGATGGTAAATAGATTGTTTTTTTCAGAGGAGATAGCGATCGCAATACTCTACCCTCACTAAATAAGATATCTTCTTGTTCCTGAAAACGTTGAATAGCTTGTTCTTCCGAAAAACAATGAGGATCAGAATCATCAACAATTAATGTACCAGGTTTAACCTGCATAATATCTAATACATTAGCCACATTTGTAGCACCAACAATTAAAGTAGCATCGTAAATTTGTTCGGGAACTGTTGTTTTTGATAATGCCAAGTTTATCTGACCTTTAAAACCAAATTTTTGCACTAATTCTTGTTTAATATTTTCCAAAAATTCTAACTTACTATAAACATCACAAAGAGTAATTTCTTGAGGAGGTGGTAAGCATTTCAACATTAACGGCAGCACATTCATTTCCACAGAACCTAAGCCAATAAATCCTACTTGTTGTGCCCTTAAATTTCGTCCACTGTGCTCACATATCTTCTTAATAGTAAGTACAACAGTAGCACCAGTTGTTCTATGTCCAGTCGTAATTTTTGGTAAATCCTGACGATTAGCAATCGCCTTAGCAATTGCAGAACCATAATCAGTAGCAGAAGGAATTAAGCCAGTCAAAGCAACACATTTAGCACCAATTGTTGAAGCTTTAGAAATGGCTTAAACAATTGTACTTACTAGAGCATCTCAATCGCCATATAGCTCGGAACTAAATCAAGGTAAAATTATTGCACCAATTTTACCAAAATCAGTTTTTATAACACTTCTTAAAAGTGGCATATTTTCAAATAAATTTTCAATAACATAATTCAGACTAATACAATTATTTTCTAAATCATATTCATTTAAGTAACCAAAAGCTACAGAATCGACTGCTGAGATTTTATCCACAGAAAATAAAGATAATAAAGAGCGAGATTCAAATTGCTATATAATTCCCACTATTTCCTTTATTTTAGCCAAGGGCGGGTTATTTGTTCTAATTGATTAAATTCATCTTGACTAATTTTCCAACCTGTAGCTCCAATATTTTGTCGTACCTGTTCGGCATTTTTGCAACCAACAATTGGAATAACATTGTCTTGACAAATCAACCAATTTAACGCCACTTGTGCTGGAGTTTTATCATATTTTTTTCCTATTTTTGTTAACAATGATATTACAGGTTCTATTTTTTCTAACTCACTTTTATTAAAATCAGGTCTTGGTTTACGACCGTCTGTAGGTAATTGATCAACTGTGTATTTGCCAGTAAGTAATCCTTTAGCTAAAGGACAAAAAGCTAAAATTGTAATTCCTAATTCCTTTGCTTTATCGAGAAATCCTTGAGTTTCTATTTGACGGTATAGAAGAGAATATTTCAATTGATTTGTTGCTAATTTGACGCCCTGCGCTCCCAATATTTCATAAGCTTTTTGCATTTGTTCTAGAGAATATTTACTGACACCAACAGCTTCAATTCTGCCATTTTTTACTTCATCTGCCAAGGTATTTAATAACGTTTTTTGACTCATCAAGTAAGTCAAAGGCCAATGGACTTGGTATAATTGAATTTTTGGCAGTCTTAATCGTTCCAAACTAGCAGTTAAGGCATTAGTAACAGAAAATGGAAAAAAACGCCACAATCTTGGTGCATATTTACTAGAAATTTGTACTGGTTGTTCAGTTGTTTGCATAAATTTTGCTAGTAGTTCTTCTGATAAACCTTTGCCATAACTTTCCGCAGTATCAAAGAAATTTATCCCCCCATCTAAAGCTGCTTTAAAAGCTCCTTCTAATTCAGCTTCACCGTACTCAATGCCATAACTATTAGATGATGTGTTAACCCATGATAAAGTGCCAATAATTATCGGAGTGATAGCTAATTGATTTTTGTTAAAATCTGTCGTTACCATAAATTCTATATTTTTGCTAAAAAAATGAACTATTGAGGGATTACTTGAAACCCATATTATGTAAATTAGTCTAAAAAAATACTGTAATCGATAGTATTTTTTAGGATGGATTAGGTAAAGTTTAATAGTAATTTTGGTGTTGCATTATTAAGGGATGACTTTGATATTTTCCTGAAAATTTGCCCTGATTTTTCAAAAGCTTCAGTTTCTGCAAATTCAATTATCATCCCGCAATTATGCAACTCCCTTATTTCTATTTCCTATTTACGCTTATTCCTAAAATTGTTTATTTCATTAACTTGAAGACTGCTGTAAATATTGAAGCATAGTTTGAATATATTTCTTATTTATAGAAGTAAACATGATGTTACTACCAGCTAATCCATTTTTAGTATTACTATTATCAATAGTTATTGATTTTTTATCTGACTTTTCTTCTGGAGATTTTTGATTATTCAACTCCAAATTTAAAAGATAAAAAGCATAATATGAATTTTCTGGAGAAGTTGATAATTTTTTTATCCAATCGTTTAAGGAAACTTTCTTCACCGAAGAATCTAATGAGCAAATACAATCAAATAGATTATTATAAGATCCAGGTTCAGGGTGAGTTAAATGAAAAGCTTTACCTAAAGATTTCTCTTGTTGAGACAGATGAACAATTGCTTGAATGGCTTCGTTTACAGGAACCCAACCAATTTTTTCGTCTTCTAGAGTTGGTACCATTCCTAGTTGAATACAACCTTGAATCATGCGACAAATTCTATCATTAATATTACTGACACCAGTGTTAGTATCTCCTGTTATCATTCCTAGTCGATAGATACAGGTAGGAATTCCTCTATCTTGTGCTGCCATTATCAATTTTTCTGCTACCCATTTACTGTGTGTATAACCTTTTTCATTCCAGGGAAATTCACTGAGAGTATCGGATTCAAAAATAATTGTACTTTCAGAATTATTAGGTAATGATAAAACTGAAAGAGTAGACATAAAATGTACGGGTTTTACATGAATTTTACTAGCTAATCTTAAAATTTCTTGAGTACCTAAAACATTAGCTGGTTTGAGTACACTATAGGGATAAATATGATTAACCAAAGCTCCATTATGATAAATAACATCAATTTGATTAGCTAGATAGTTAAATTGCTCTATTGATAGTCCTAAAGATTTTGCGGACAAATCTCCCACAAGAGGGATAATTCTGGAGCTAAATGCTTCATCCCAAAGGAAATATGATTCTAGTTTACTTTGCAGTTTTTGTTTGGCTGAATTAGTATCAGTGGCACGAACTAAGCAATAGATATTTGCCGAAGTTTTTTGGAGTAATTCATTCAGTAAATAAGTTCCAATAAAACCAGTTGCTCCTGTCAATAAAATATTATTTGGATTAATAATATTTTTACCAACTATGGTCGCAGGAACAATGGTAGGGTCTAAAATTGCTTCTGCATTGAAATTAATTTCTTGATCATCGGGTATAGCATTAGAAACGTCGGAGGGAATATAATCACTTACTTCTATAGACTGACAATGTTGTATAATTTCTCGTAATTTTTCAACATAACATTCAGCTAAATTTTTGATAGTATTTTGATGGTGAATAGCAGAACTATAAGTCCAATTAAGTTGCAATTTCCCCCCAGAAACCAAGCCATTTATATCAAGAAGATAAGAGCGAGTTCCCTTTAAACTACGACCAATTCCACGAGACTCGGAAGCAGGTTTAAATAAAGAAGATGGCTGTAAATTTCCATCAAATTGACCTAAATAATTAAACCTGATATCACTTTTTGGCAAATCCTGTAGTTGATTAACAGTTTCCTCATCGCTGAGATAGCGCAATAAACCATATCCAATTCCACCATTAGGAATTGCCCGTAATTTCTCCTTCACTATTTTCAAAGCATCTCCTACTTCTACATCTGCGTGTAAATTTAATCCCACTGGAAATATAGAAGTAAACCAACCAGTTGTGCGCGAAAGGTTCACGTCGGAGAAAATATCCTCCCGTCCATGACTCTCCAAATCTAGCAGTAGGGAAGGATTTCTTGTTTGTTGTTGCCAAGCTAGCACTAAAGCTGTTAGCAGCACATCATTAATTTGAGTTTGATAAACTGCTGGCACTTCCTGAAGTAAAGCTTGAGTTTCTTCTACAGTTAGTGCAACTGATACTGTTTTAGATAGTGCTACAGTATTATCCCCCTCTGGATAATCTTTTTGCAGATAAGTGACAGGTTGACTAAGTTCTTTTATCCAATAGTTTAGTTCTGATTTCAGTTCTTCTGACTTAGCATAATCGCCTAATTTTTCAGACCATTTTTTAAACGAAGTTGTTTTTCCAGGTAGTTTAATTTCGCTACCTTGACTAAGTTGTTGGTAAACAGTTTGAAAGTCTTCGAGCAAGACGCGCCAAGAAATACCATCCACAACTAAATGATGAATTGCTAGTAATAGACGGTTTGACTGATTTCCAGGAAATTCAAACAAAGCGACTTTTATCAATTCTTGGGAGAGGTTAAGACTTGCTTGTATTTGAGTTGCTAAATCTTCAAATTCTGAATCATCGGTAACAGCTATTCGGACAAAAGGTATTTGCTCCTTGGGTTCCTCTAAAAATTGTTGCCACTTTTCTTTATCCTGCACAAACCGTAACCGCAAACCATCGTGATGTTGTAGGAGATGGGATAAAGTTTCTTCTAATAATGTGAGATTAATTTCTGGGGAGACTTCCAGCAAAACTGATTGATTCCAATGATGTGCTTCTGGTAGATTTTGCTCAAAAAACCAATGCTGGATGGGAGTAAGGGGAACTTCGCCTGTAACAATTCCTTGTTCTGCAATAAAAGCAGGGAGCGCATCAATAACAGTGCTTAATTTAGCGATCGTTTGATATGCAAATAATTGTTTGGGAGTTATATTCAAACCAACTTGGTTAGCTTTGGCAATTACCTGAATACCTAGAATTGAATCACCTCCTAATCCAAAAAAGTTGTCGTTGATGCTGACTTTTTCTATTCTCAGTACCTCTGCCCAAATTTCTGCCAGTTGCTTTTCTACTGTGCTAGTAGGAGCAATAAAAGTATTTTGACTGAGAATTGTTTCGGGAGTAGGAAGTGCTTGACGATCGATTTTACCGTTAGCTGTCAGAGGTAATGATTTGAGTGGTACAAATGTTGAGGGTATTGTCGGTTCTGGTAGTTTTGCTGTGAGAAAATCTCGGAGTTTTTCACTCACAGATTCTAATTCTTGGTTTAAAACAATATAAGCTACCAACCGTTGGCGCTCTGGTTCATCTTTTCGGAGTATAACTACAGTTTCTGTTACTGCTGGATGTTGGTTAATTGCGGTTTCTATTTCTCCCAACTCTACGCGGAAACCGTGGATTTTAATCTGGTTGTCAATGCGTCCGAGAAATTCTATATTTCCATCTGGCAAATACCGAGCTAAGTCTCCAGTCTTATATAACCTCTTCCCTTCTGACTTCTGACTTCTTTCTTCCTTTACATATTCTGACTCCGTACGGACGTTGCATGCAACGTCCCTACCTCCTGACTCCTTCCAGATAATAAATTTTTCTGCTGTCAACTCTGGACGGTTGAGATAACCACGACTTAATCCTGCTCCACCAATATGCAGTTCCCCTGCTACTCCAATGGGTACTGGTTCCTGATGTTTATCTAATATATGGATGTAGGTATTAGCAATCGGGCGCCCCAAAGGTACTGTTTTGGCATAACTGTTATATTCTCTTCCTGTAGCAGAAGGAAGTTCCATATTCTGTAATTTAAGGGTAGTTACGCCGACGGTGGTTTCACTGGGGCCGTAATGATTAAAAATTTGCAGATCGGGTGCTAATTTTTGGATGCGTTCTAATAATTGCCATGAGAGTGCTTCTCCTCCAAGAATTAGTCGTTGACGAGGCAGGATTTTTTCTGGATCGGATGAAGATAAGAGCGCTCCCAAATGGGAAGGTACTATTTTCATGCAGTCGATGGGATGATTGCTGAAATAGTCTGTCAGAGCTTCCGCATCAAAAACACGTTCTTCTGAGATTATATGCAGACATCCTCCAGAACATAAGGCAGGAAAAACAACAGTGTTTCCGAGATCGGCAGCAAATGTAGAGATTATTGCGTATGTAGCAATAGTAAATTCTAGTCTGTCTTGAATACTGTAGATATAATTGAAAAGTTGTTGATGTTCGACTGCGACTCCTTTCGGTTTTCCAGTGGAACCGGAAGTGTATATTATATAGATGAGGTTTTCTGGGGTAACTTCGCTGCTAGGGTTTTCCGTGCTTTCCTGAGAAATTTTATCCCAGTCGCTGTCGAGACAGATTTTTTCTATTTCATTATTGGATAAATTTTTGACTAAGTACTGTTTAGTTAGAACTACTGGTGCGTTAGCATCTTGTAATCTGAAACTCAGATTTTCTAGAGGTAACTTTGAATCTAGAGGTAGATATGCGCCTCCTGCTTTGAGTATTGCTAAGATGGCAATAATTATTTCTAGGGAGCGATCGCTATAAATAGCAACTGGTACATCTGGTTTGATTCCTTGTCGTTGTAAATAATGGGCAAGTTGATTACTTTTAGCGTTGAGTTCAGCGTATGATATTTTTTGATCTTCAAATACAATGGCAATATTATCTGGATTTAGTTTTGCTTGTTCTTCAAATATCTTGTGAATACATTGATTGACTGGGTAAGTTTTTTGAGTATTGTTAAATTCAACCTGCAGTTGTTGTAAGTGACGATCATTGTTAATTTTTAACTGACTAATTTCTGCTGCTGTATTTTCAACAGCACCAGTTAATAATGTTTGAAATTGTTCTCCTAATCTTTGGATATCCTCAAGATGATAAGCATTAGCATCGTAGTGAAATTCGGCGGTTAATTTGTCGCTTTTAGTAACAACCAGTTTGACTTGATATTTATCAATGCAAGTGTAAATTCTGTCTAGGGAAAAATTCGTATTGCCGGAAATATTGTTAAGTTCAATAAATTCAAAGCTCAGAGGTAAAAAACATTCCTCAGAGTAATTTTCTGTTGATGCAACAAATTGTTCCCATGTAAAATATTCCTGCCATTTTAAAACTTCAGATACGGATAATTTTACCCGTTCTAATAGTTGGTAAAACTTTAAATCTTCCTCGACTTGGCAAGACAAAGGTAAATGTTTAGCAAATAATCCTAATGCCGTTTCTAATTCTTCATATCTACGACCATTCCCGACAATACCTAGTAGAATATTTGATTCTTTGGTAAGTCTGGAAATTAATGTTAACCAACAAGTTAATAAAAAGTCAGATGTGGAAACATCAAGTTGCTTGGTAATACTTTCTATATTGTCAGCTAAATTTCCATCAATTGTAATTTTTTCAACTTGAGGTTGAAATTCTTCCGACTGTTTTGCAAAAGGAATTTCTAAATTAAAACGATGGGAAATATCTTGTTTTTGCCAATATTCCTTTCCTAGTTTAGCCTCCTCAGCTTCCAACAATTCATTTTGCCACTCAGCAATATCTGCATATTGTAATTCAGCTTCAGGTAATTCATTTCCTTCTAAACAAGCAGCATATTCTTGACTAAGTTCGTTGACTAAAATTTGCAGACTTTTTGAATCAGCATTTAGGGTGGGTAAATTAATTAGTAAAATCTGCTCTTCGGAAGACATTTTTACTAAAGATACATGAAATAGAGACCCTTGTTTTAAGTCAAAAATTTTCTGACTGAAACTTGACCAGATTTTTTCAAATTCTGCCATTTTTTGATTGGAATATACCTGAGTTAAATCATGTTCTTTTCCCCAGGAAATATTCACATCTCTAATAATTTGTACTCCTACTGTCATTCCTGGTAAGGAGTCAAAATTTGTCCGAAAAATTTCATAGCGATCGCCTATTTTATTTAAGGCAGATTTGAGTATTTGTAAATCAAATTTACCAGAAATTGAAATTGCACATTTAGCTAAATATTTTGCCGTTGTTTCAGCTTGTTGTAAAAACCACAGATGTCGTTGTTGTGGAGATAGTCGATATCCTTCAGTAATTTCTGGTTCTGTTTCAGCTACCAAATTATTCATATTTTTATTCCTTATTATTTTTTAGTAGTTTTTTTTAGTAGTTAGTCGTTAGGAGTCAGTAGTTTTTTTAGTAGTTATTATAAGCTCGTAGTAGGGCTTCAGCCCGAACTGTAGATAGGGCTTCAACCCTACTACTAAAAAAACTTTATTATAAGTGGATTATCCGAACATAATATTAGTCGTTAGGAGTCAGTAGAAGTAGCTCTTAAGATCATTTTTTGACTTTATAATTTCCTTGCTTAAATTCTTACTACTGACTACTGACTACTGATTCAGCCATTCCTACTACTACTTTACGTTTACCGACAAAAGGAGTTCTACCATGAGCAGTTAACATATTATCTAGTAATAAAACATCCCCACTTTGCCAAGGAAAATGTATTGCTTCTTGCTGATAAATTTCCCGAATTTCATCAAGAATAGATGACTCAATAGGAGTACCATCACCATAATAAGCATTACGAGGAAGTTCATCTTCTGACACAACAGATAAAAGTTGCTCTTGAACTTGCTTCGTTAAATTCGATATATGAAATAGATGAGCTTGATTAAACCATACCATTTCTCCTGTTTTTGGATGGTTAGCAACAGCCTGACAAATTTGATAAGTTCTGAGAGAATTTTCCTCTTTCCAATCAAATTTAATTCCAGCAGAATGACAATATTTTTCTACTTCAGATTTATCATTAGTTTGAAAAACAGTTTCCCAAGGTAAATCTAATCCATTGCCATAGTTCCGGACATACATTACTTTTTTTTCCTGAAACTTTTCCCTAATACTAGGATTAATACGTTCAAAAATCTTTCGACTATTAGCTATTGGTGTAGCACCTCCTTCTTCAGCAGCTTGAACACAATAAAAACAAATTTTTATCGGCCAGCTAAGACTATATGCCATTTCATTGTGCAAAGGAATAGATTGTTCTGGCGGGTATTCTGTCGAAGTATATATTTGATTATTGACTTGAGTTCGGGGTGTCGAACGGTAAGAATATTCCAACAACTTACCGAAAGTAGATTGCATAAAATTTTCAAATTCAGCAATCCCATTTAATTGGAAATTCCTAAATAAAATTCCCCCTTCTTTTAACAGATGAGTTTCAATTAACTCTTGATTATTTGTAGCCCAACCAACTAAGTCTAACTTTTCTTGAGATGGTTCAATTACAACTGGTAAATTATTACCCAATTGGAATGGATAAATTTTCACCAGTTCTTGGGAGGATAATTTAACTTTTTTGCGTTTAATAGTGCCTATTTTATTCATCTTTATTTGAGTAGTTATTAAGAGTTTTTTTCCTAGGTTTTGTTTCTGTTTCCTCAACCTAACCATATTTTGATTTATTATTTTTAACTTTATTGAGATTGGATGGTATTCAGTTTAATATCAAATCTGCTTGGTTCGGACTGTTTTATTTGAGTAGTCATGTTTGATATTTTTTTGATTAATTAGATTTGTTTGAGGTATCAAATCAAACCATATTTATTTAATCCCAAATCTGTTTTATAGGATTTTGAAGTAATACCATGTCCGGATAAGAACGTGATAAAAACACTTCTTTCTCCTCGTACATTCTTTTCTCGAGTCTCGAGTCTCCTGACTCCTCCCTAATTATTTATAACTATTCAACCGGACTTGATATAAGTTACAGCGGATTCCAGTTTTGTGAGGTATACCCACGCGGGCAAGATGCCCGCACATACATTCATTGAATTGTTAATATTTGTACTTCATATACTTGGAATCTGCTGTATGAACTAATAAACCGTATCGAAGCTATTCATTCTGACTCCTGACTCCTGACTCCTGACTCCTGATTCTTTTCATCTTTTTCAACTTTTGCCGATTCTTGTTTTCTAATTCTTGCTCCTGCAAAATTTGTTTTTGTTTCTGAGAATCCTGAATAATATCTGACATTTCACTTAATTTCATATCTACATTTCCTACAATGTGAGTAAAAATAGTTTCCAAATCTTTGACCATAGAGTTAATAGTTTCAGCATCAAACAAATCAGTTTTATACTGAAAAGAACCAGAAAAACCTACGGTTGTTTCCCATAAACCCAATCTTAAATCGTGTCTGACAAATCCATTGTCAAGTTCCAGAGGAGTAAAATTTAATCCTGACATTTTTAATGTAGACATCGGCATATTATTAAACACAAACCACACCTGAAATAGTGGATTATGACTTAAAGAACGCTCAATTTTTAACTCTTCTAACAACTTTTCAAATGGCAAATCTTGATGAGCAAAAGCTCCCATTGCTGTCTCTTTAACTCGCTGCAATAACTCCCGAAAACTGGGATTGCCAGATGAATTAGCACGCAACACCAAAGTATTGACAAAAAATCCGATAATTCCTTCCGTTTCCCGTCGGTTACGGTTAGCAATAGGAGAACCAATACAAAAATCTTGTTGCTGACTATAACAGTAAAATAACGTTTGAAACCCAGTCAACAACATCATAAATAATGTTACCTTCTCAGACTGACTCACTTCTTTAATCTTGTTACTGAGTTCTGATGGCAACTCGAACGTAGTAGTTGCACCTCGAAAACTCTGCACTTCTGAGCGCGGTTTGTCTTTGGGTAAAGCTAACACCGTCGGAACCCCTGCTAACTGTTGTTGCCAGTAAGCTAGTTGTTCGGTAAACAAGTTGCCTTGTAAATATTGTCGTTGCCAGTAGGCAAAGTCAGCATATTGAATAGAAAGGTCTGATAGAGGCGATCGCTTCCCACGAGCAAAAGCATCATATAAAGTCGCTAACTCCTGAATCAGGATACCAAATGACCACTCATCGAAAATAATATGATGAATGACAAATACTAATATATGTTCTTGCTCTGTCAGTTTGATTAGGCTGACTCGCAATAATGGGTTTTGGCTCAAGTCAAAGATGTGTTGACCTTCCGATATTCCTAATTCTCGAACTTTTTCTTCCTGCTCTGCTTTTGGTAGTTCTCGCCAGTCGATAACTGAAAGGCTAAAATCTGTATTGTCAGAAATTATTTGTACTGCTTCTCCATCGACTACTTGAAAGCTAGTCCGCAAAACTTCATGTCTGCGGATAATTTCTACAAATGCTTGCTCCAAAATATCCAACTTCAAAATGCCATGCAAACGTGTAGATAAGGAAATATTGTAGGCAGCATTTTTCTCAAGTTGGTCGATAAACCATAGACGTTGTTGAGAAAATGATAGAGGTAATTTGAGTTGGCGCGATATAGGTTGAATAGATTGACTTTCTGAAATCTCAGTTGTCGAAATTAATTCCACTATTCGCGCTAGGGTGGCGATCGTAGGATTTTTAAATAGGTCGATAACTGTGAGCTTAGTGGAGAATATTTCTTTAAGTCTATTCTGAACTTGAATGACTAAAAGTGAATGACCGCCTATTTCAAAGAAGTTATCGTGAATACCGACCTTTTCTATCCTTAAAACTTCTGACCAGATAGCTGCTAGTTGTTTCTCAACTGGGGTGCTAGGTGGTACAAAACTTTGGGCAGAACTACCCCAGTCTGTAGGTGGTTTCAATGCCCGACGATTAATTTTGCCATTGGGAGTTAGAGGGAAAGCTTCCAACATCACAAAAGCTGATGGAATCATGTAGTCTGGTAGTTTTTCTTTAACAAAAGACCGTAGTTCATCAGTCGTAGGTGATTCGGAATGGCAAACAAGATAGGCGACTAAACGTTTGTCACCAGGATTATATTCTTGAACAGTTACTACTGTCTGTTCTACTTTTGGATATTGGTTTAAAACTGATTCTATTTCTCCTAGTTCTATGCGGAAACCTCGGAGTTTCACCTGATTATCAATACGACCTAGATACTCTATGTTACCGTCAGGCAAATATCGAGCTAAATCTCCTGTTTTATATAACCTCTGCCCCTCTAACTTCAGACTTGTGAGTTCTTCTTCCTTCCTAACTCCTGACTCCGTAAGGACGTTGCATGCAACGTCCCTACCTCCTGACTCCTTCCAGATAATAAATTTTTCTGCTGTTAATTCCGGTCTGTTCAAATATCCCCGTGCTAAACCCGTACCACCAATATGTAATTCTCCTGCGACTCCAATGGGTACTGGTTGATCATTCTTGTCTAAAATATAAAGTTGAGTATTGGCAATGGGACTACCTATGGGTGTAGTTACTTTTCCACTTTCTATAAGCTTGGAATCATTTCCTACATTATAAATCGCTGACCAAATTGTCGCTTCTGTCGGACCGTAGAGGTTCCATAGCTCCATACCACTTTTCTTAAGTTCGTTGGCCATTTTAACAGTCAATGCTTCTCCACCACATAAGATTTTGATGTCTAAGTTAGCCTTTGATAAACCAGCAGTTAAGAGCATTTGCCAGGTAGCAGGAGTTGCTTGCATCACTGTTGTGGATGATTTTTCTAAGTAATCCAATAACTGATTACCATCAGTGGCTATTTGACGGGAAATCACAGCCAGTTTTGCTCCTAAAGTCAGTGGGAGATATAACTCCAAAGCTGCAATGTCAAAGGATATGGTAGTAATGGCACTGAGGGTATCTTCTGCAGTCAATCTCAGATAACTATTCATGGATACTAAGAAGTTGACTACAGACTGGTGACAGATTTGAACTCCTTTGGGTTTTCCGGTAGAACCTGAAGTATAGATTGTATAAGCCAAATTCTCTGGAGTCACCCCACTAACTATATTCTCAATACTCTGAGTTGCAATAGCATCCCAATTGCTATCCAAACAGATCGCTTGTGCAGAATGTTCCGGCAAAAGCTCCATTACCGATCCACTGGTGAGCAACACTGGTAATGCTGAATCTTCTAACATATAACTCAAACGTTCTGGGGGATAACTGGGATCTATCGGAACATAGGCACCACCTGCTTTTAATATTCCTAATAATCCTATTACCATTTCCAGGGAACGATCTATAGAAATACCCACCAATGTTTCTGGTTTCACTCCTAAACTTTGCAGGTAGCGAGCAAGTTGATTAGCTTTGGCGTTTAGCTGTTGATATGTTAATTGCTCCTGCTCAAATACGACGGCAACTGCATCAGGATTTTTCTCAACTTGCTCCTCAAACAACTGATGAATACATTTATCTGAGGGATATTCGACTGCTGTATCATTCCACTCCACTAATAATTGATTGCGCTCTGCTTCTTTTAAGAGAGGAATTTTGGTAATAGGTTGTTCGGGATTTGCAATAATTGCTTCTAATAACTGCTGAAAATGCTCTCCCATACGAATAATCGTAGTTGCATCAAAAATATCCGTATTGTATTCTAAAAATCCTTCAATTTCTGTGTCTATCTCTCTCATAGACAAAGTTAAATCGAACTTTGCTGTCACATTGTCCCCACCCAAAGGAGTTAAAGTTAAACCAGGTAGCTCCAGTTTATCCATCGGCGCATTTTGCAAAATAAACATCACCTGAAATAGAGGACTATAACTGAGAGAGCGTTCTGGTTGTAAAGCTTCTACTAATTGCTCAAAAGGTACATCTTGACGAGTGTAACTTTCTAGAGTCACCTGTCGTACTTGTTTCAATACATCTGAGAAATTAGGATTACCTTCCAATTGAGTCCGCAAAACCAAGGTATTTATAAAAAAGCCAATCAATGGTTCAATTTCCGAGCGATCGCGATTGGCAATAGGAGAACCGACTACAATATCATCTTGGTTGCTATAGCGCGAGAGTAAAACTACAAAAGCACTCAGCAAAGTCATAAATAAAGTAGCTCCTGACTCCTGACTCAGGGTTTTCAACTTCTGAGTTATTGTAGAATTTACCCGAAATGATTCAAGACTGCCTCGGAAAGTTTGAATAGCTGGACGAGGGCGATCGCCTGGTAATTCTAATAATGCTGGTGCCCCTGCTAACTGTTGCTTCCAATAGTTGAGATTAGCATCTCGCAATTCTTGTGATAACCACTGACGTTGCCAGTAAGCAAAATCAGCATATTGAACAGATAACTCCGGCAAAGTCGAAGGTTTTCCTTCTGAGAATGCTTGATAAAGAGTAGATAATTCTCGGATGAATATTCCAGTTGACCAACCATCAGTAACTATATGGTGCATTACCACTGACAAAATATGAGATTCTTCTCCTAGTTTGAGCAGAGAAACTCGCAATAGGGAACCATTACTCAAGTCAAAAACTTTTGTTTGTTCTTCTATTACTTTTTTTTGTGCAGCAGTTAATTTTTCTGTTTCTGGCAATGACTGCAAATCAATTATTGGGAAATTTAAACTAGATGGAGAATTAATTACCTGTATGGGATTTTCATTTTTCATCACAAAATTTGTGCGCAAGATTTCGTGACGACGAACAATTTCCTCAATCGTTTTTTCCAGAGCAGAAATATTGAGTTTTCCTGTTAGTTGTAGGGCAGCAGGGTTATGGTAAGCGGTACTTTCTTCCTCCAAGAGATTGAGAAACAAAAGTCGTTGTTGGGCAAAAGATAGGGGAATATCGTTATTTCGTGAAATTGGTTCAATAGGAGGTAGCTGTAGTTTTTCTCCCTTAAATTCATCTATAGCTTTACTAATTTCTCCAATTGTAGGAAAGTCAAATAAATATTTGAGGGGAATTTCTGTTTCAAATGCTATTCGCAACCGAGAGATCACTTGGGTTGCTAATAAGGAATTTCCTCCAACTGAGAAAAAATCATCGTGGATGCCGATTTTTTCTACTTTTAATAGTTGAGACCAAATATTAGCTAAAAGTTCTTCTGTTGGGTTGCGGGGAGCAACAAAATTTTCTAATTCGCGACGAACATTGTCAGGTTCAGGTAAAGCTTTTTTGTCAATTTTACCGTTGGGAGTAAGTGGTAAAAATTCTAGTTTGACAAAAGCTGATGGAATAGCATAGTCTGCTAATTTTTCTTGGAGAAACTGACGTAAATTATTAGGAGAAAACTGTTTTTTAGTAGGTACGAAATAGGCGATTAAACGCTTATTGCTAGAGTCATCACCCTTGACAATAACTACGGCAGTTTGTACTTCTGGATGGGAGGCGATCGCTGCTTCTATTTCTCCCAACTCTATACGAAAACCACGAATTTTGACCTGGTTATCAATACGTCCGAGAAATTCAATATTCCCATCTGGTAAATACCGTACTAAATCTCCTGTTTTATATAACCTGTTCCCTGTTCCCTGTTCCCTGTTCCCTTCTTTGGAAATAAATTTTTCCGCTGTTAATTCTGGACGGTTCAGATAACCACGAGCTAAACCGGCACCTCCAATATGAAGCTCTCCGGCAACCCCAACCGGAACTGGTTGCAATTTTTCATCTAATACATAGACTTGAGCATTAGGTATAGGGATACCGATGGGAACAGTTTTAGCATTGTATTTGTTGGGCTTATCAACTGGATAGGTGAGAGCGCCAACGGTAGTTTCTGTAGGCCCGTAATGATTGAGAATACGACATTCAGGGGAGTGCTGCTGAATGTTAGCAATTAAATCCCATGTTGCTGCTTCTCCTCCCAAGATTAAACATTGACGTGGCAACAAAAAGGGAGATGGGTTTGATATTAAAAGAGCTGACAGATGAGAAGGAACAATTTTTAGGTAGTCGATGGGATAGCGTTGAAAATAATTTGCTAGTGCTGTTGCATCGGAGGCGCATTCTTGGGAAATAATGTGCAGACATCCCCCACTGCATAAAGTCGGGAAAATAACTGTGTTACCCAAATCCGCAGCAAAAGTGGAGACTATTGCGGATGTTGCAGTAGAAGAAATTTGCAGTTTTTCTTGGATACCGTGGAGATAATTTAGAATTTGTTGGTGTTCGATCGCCACACCTTTAGGTTTGCCTGTGGAACCGGATGTATAGAGAATGTATGCTAGATTTTCTGTGCTGACTTTGCTAGTAGGATTTGTTTGTGGTTGTTGGGCAATATTTTCATCAGTTTTAGTGATGATTTTGATGTTTTGATTGAGGTTTTTCGGTGCAATTTCTGACTGAGATAATAGGATATTAACTCCAGCATCTTCTAAGCGAAAAGCTAAATTTTCTTCTGGTAATTTTGTGTCTAAAGGTAAGTATGCAGCACCAGCTTTAAGAATAGCTAATATAGCTATGATTACTTCAAGCGATCGCTCTATAAAAATGCCTACTATTGTTTCTGGTTCAACTCCTTTTTTTTGTAAATAATGAGCGAGTTGATTTGCTTGAGAATTCAGTTCTGCATAAGTAAGTTTTTGGTCTTCAAATACTACTGCTATATTATTGGGGTAAAGTTCTACTTGTGACTCAAATATTTGATAAATTAATTTTTCTTGTGGGTAATTTTGTTCAGTTTGGTTTAACTCATCTAAAAGACGTTGACTTTCAGATTCACTGAATATATTTAACTGGCTAATCGTAGCATCTATATTTTCAATAGCACTGGCAACTAAAGCTTCAAATTGCTTGGCAAAAGATTTAATTACATCAATATTTATCAGTTCCGAATCATATTGAAATTCTGCTGTGATAGATGACTGAGTTTTGAGACAATTTAGCTTAATTTTGAAGTTGTCAAAAATGACAGACTGATTTTCTAAAGTAAAAGATAAATCTCCTCCATAATAGATTTTTGAAAGATCGATAAACTCAAAACTAATAGCAGGAAGTTCTGTTTCTGAATTAATAAAATATTCTTGTCTTTCTGAAGCTTCCGTGAGGCGATCGCTAATTTCTTCTAATAATTTAGTAAATTTCAAATTCTCTTCTAACTGACAAGAAATAGGTAAATATTTTGCCAGTAAACCCATTACTTCTTCCAGATCTTCATATTGTCTGCCAGAAAAGACCGTCTTAACAGTAATATCCGATTGTTTTGTGAGTCGCCAAAGTAAAGTCTGCCAACAACCAAGTAAAAAATTTTCAATACTAATATTAGGTGAAATATTTGCTTCTAACTTAGCAATAAAATTTGCATCTAAATTTAAACTATATTGTTCCGGTGTAAATTTTTCCTCCTCAAACTGAGAGTTTTCAAAAGGTAAATTCACTGACTGGAATTGTTGATTTTGCCAATAAGCTATTTCGGTTTCTGCATCCTCTTCTTCCAACAATTCATTTTGCCATTCTGAGAATTGCAAATATTGTACCGCTTCCTCTTCAAAATCTGATTCTTTGAGGCATAAATCATAGCTTTCACTAATTTGTTGAACCAAATTATTCAGAGTGAAACTATCAGCAGTAAGTGCAGGTAAGCTAATTAATAAAATATGTTCTTCTTCAGATAGAGTTACGAAAGCTGTAGGAAATATAGGTTCTTGGTCAAGTTGAGCTATTAAACCATTTTGATTCTGTAATATTTCCCCTATTTGCTCTGTTTGCTTATCCGATTTTAAGTTACTTAAATTTATATGAGTCCAGGAAATTTTACCATTATCTAAGATGACTTGAATCGGCATTTTTATACCAGGGTGACGCTGGAATATTGTGCGAAAATTATCATGTCGGTTGAGGATTTTTTCTAAAGCAGATTTGAGAATATCTACTTTTATCTTACCTTTAATTTTTATCGTACATTTTGCTAAATAGTTAATATTATTTTCTTGTAATTGCCAGAGATATTTTTGTTGGGGAGAGAGTCTATATCCCGCGATAGTTAAAGTAGTCATAGTTATTATTTTATAATTTTAGGTAGTAAAGTTCGTAGTAGGGCTTTAGCCCTATAATTCAAAGTATCGGGCTGAAGCCCTACTACAAGCAATTGATTAATTTTTTAATTTTTTAATTAGTTCTAATTATCGGGCTGAAGCCCTACTACAAACACTTGATTAATTTTCTGATTCCTCCATTAATTCTCCCATTGCTACAACAATTTTTCGTTCGCCAACATAAGGATTACGACCATGAGCAATCAGCATATTATCTAACATAATCATATTTCCTGCTTGCCAAGGAAAACTAATTGTAGCCTTTTCATAAATCGCTCCAATTTCTTCAATTACTGAATCTTCAATAGGAGAACCATCACCATAATAAACATTTCGAGGCAGACTTTTTTCTCCAAATTCAGATAATAAAGATTCGCGCACAGCAGCATCTAAATATGAAATGTGATGTAACTGAATTTGATTAAAAAATATCTTTTCTCCAGTTTTGGGATGAGTAGTAATTGCTGGTCTTAATTTAGCAGTTTTTAAACCATTATTTTCTAACCACTCAAATTCCATTCCAGCATTTTTACAATAAGTTTCAACCTCCGATTTATTGTTAGTGTGGAAAAAGTCTTGCCAGCTTACGTCCAAATCTTCAACATAATTTCTGACATACATTAATTGTTTTTCCTCTAATTTTTCTCGTAACTGAGGACTCAACATTTGATAAACCTTTCGACAGTCAACAATAGGAGTGTCTCCCCCTGATTCTGCTGCTTTTACACATAGGAAAAATATTTTCTGAGGCCAACGATGTAAATGAGAACTTTCATTATGAAATAGGATAGCTTTATCCTCTGGATAAGGCGTGGAACCATAAACTTTCTTACTGACACCTTCCCTTGGTAAATCTCCATATTCTCCAAATAAATTGGAGGAAATAGCACCAGCAACCTTTTCAAATTTTGAGATAGAATTAATATTAAAATCTTTAAACAAAATTGCACCATGTTGACGTAAATTAGTCTCAAAAAATTCTCGGTTATTCGTTGCCCAGTCAGCTATATCGACCTCCTCACTGTTAGGTTCAATGACTAAAGGAAGCGTTTGTTCTGGTTGTAAATAACTCGTTTTAATTAAATCTTTTTGTGGCAGACTAACTGCCTTGGGTTTGATAGACTTAAACTTTTTAAAATTAGCTTTAGTTCGTTTAGCTTTAGCAGCTACTTGAGCTTCTTTTTCTGATTCAGTCAGCATTTCTAACTCCTTAATTTTAGTATCTGGATTATTGGCAATATTACTTAATAATGTTTGTAAATTGCCGGACATTTTAGCGATATCTTGTTGTTCAAAAAGGTCGGTATTATATCTTAAATCCCAAGTAATTCCAGCCTCAGTTTCCTCAACAAATATAGTCAAGTCAAATCTAGTTGCTCCATTATCAATCCCCAAAGGTTCGATAGTTAAATTAGGAAGTTCAAACTTAGACTTCGGAGTATTTAGAAACACAAACAACACTTGAAATAGTGGAGTTGTATTATTTTTTCTCTCAGGCCGCAAAACATCTACCAATTTAGCAAATGGTAAATCTTGATGAGCATAAGCTCCTAAAGTCACTTCCTGAACTCGCTTTAGCAACTCTTTAAAAGTAGGATTACCAGATAAGTTAGTTCGTATCACTAGCAAATTTACAAAAAAACCAATCAGAGATTCTGTTTCTGCTCGGTTGCGATTAGCAATATCGGTACCTACAACAATATCATCAGAATTTGTATAACGATACAACAGAGTTTGCCAAGCTGCCAACAATGTCATAAATAAAGTTACGCCTTGTTGACGACTCAAAGCTTGGAGTTTTTCTGTAATTGTGGGAGAAACAGTAAAAGATTCAACTTTACTTTGCCCACTTCTAACCCCTGTATCTTCCTTCTTAAATGGTAACTCCAAAGTAGGGGGTGCCCCTGCCAGTTGTTGCCTCCAATAAGAAATCAGATTTTCTAGAATTTCCTCACTTAACCATTGTCGTTGCCAAATACTATAGTCAGCGTATTGAATAGGTAATTCTGTTAACGGGGATGACTTACCCTGACTATAGGCAGTGTAGAGAGCAGAAAATTCTTTGATAAATACTCCAAAGGACCAAGCGTCAATGATGATATGGTGCATTGTCACCAGTAGTATTGATTCTGTGGCTGAGAATTTTAGTATACTAACTCTTAACAGATGGCCTGTAGTCAGATTAAAAGGTTTTGCCGCTTCTTGTCGGGCGTATTTTTGCAAGTCGGTTTGCTGTTGAGTAGGAGATAGATTTTGCCAATCGTTAACTTCAAATTGGAAGTTAAGCTCTGGTTCAACTATTTGTACTGAAGTACCGTTGTCCTCTTGAAACCGAGTGCGTAATACTTCATGGCGACGGCCAATCTCTACTATAGCTGACTTGAGAGCATCATAGTTGATATCGCCTGTAATCCTTAACCATCCAGAATCATTATAGGTAGCATTTGGTCCCTCTAGTTGGTAGAGAAACCACAGTCTTTCCTGTGCCCAAGATAGAGGAAATTTATTTGATTTTCTGATGGCAGGAGCGATCGGTAACTTGAGTGGATCTATTCCTTCCTTAGTTAATAATTTGATTAGTGCTATCCGTTTTTTATCAGAGAGAGTTGTTAGTTTTTTAGCTATTTTTTGTTGTTCAATTTGATTTAAAGTCATCATCTTTTCCAGTAGTCAGTAGTTTTTTTAATAGTCAGTAGTCATAATCTTAAAAATTTTCTGTTAATCATAATTATAAAAATCATCATAAATAATTGATAATTGCTATAAATTTTACTAATGAACAATTAATAATTAGAGATGATTTTCATTATCCATTATCCATTAATCATCTATCGTACTCTCCACAAGTTCTAGCATTTGATTAATCTTTTCTAAATCGCTATCTATAGTCTCTTTTTGACTATTGATATATTCTGAAAAATTAGCAACAGTTGTCAAATTAAATATCTCACCGATATTAATATCTACTGTAAAGTTTTGCTTGATTTTGGCAATGAGCATAGTTGCTACTAATGAATCTCCTCCTAATTCAAAAAAGTCGTCATTTATTCCTACTTTATTACCACCAAGAACAGATTGAAAAATCTCAACTAAAATTTCTTCTTGTTGATTTCTTGGGGCAACATAAACAGTTCCTAAATTTATAGAACTATCTTTTTCAGAATCTACTAATTGCTCTAAATTACTTTCTTTTTTGACCCGCTCTCGCTTAACCCATTGGTTTATTCTTGCTTCTAAATCTCCAGTAGAAACAACTAATTGATTAGTATTACTTTCAGATAGTATTACCTCAAAAGCTTTTGTTCCTTCTTCGGGCGTAATTAATAGTTCTGCTAAGTTCTTGCCAAAACTTAAATTTTGTTTTGATTCTGAACCTACTTTCCAGCCATCCCAATTAACACTTATCCAAGGAGAATTATTTTCTAGATGATTATCTGCCTGAACAAAATAATCCATAAAACTATTACTAGCTGTATAAGCCACAAATCCTAATCCTCCTAAAATTGATGAGATACTAGACATTAATAAACAGAAGTCTATCTCTCTATCTTTGAGCAATTTTCCTAATACTAATGTGCCGTAAATCTTAGACATAAATTGTGGCTGACACTCGGCTTTTCCTATATTTTGAATAGCATTAATTGAGTTTCCTGTGACCATACCAGCAGCATGAATCACTCCATTAATTTTACCAAATTTTTTCTCTGCTTTTTCAATGACTAATTCCATTTTTTGAAAGTCAGAAACATCAGCACTCAAAACTAAAACTTCGGCTCCATAAGTTTCAAATTCTTGTAATTTTTGAATCTTCTGACTAATACTATCTTGTTCGTCATGACTCTTAACCCATTCTGACCAATTATCTCGCTCTGGAAAAGTAGAACGTCCGATTAAAATTAACTTAGCTTGTACTGTCTTGGCTAGAAATTCTGCTAATACAATTCCAATACCACCAAGTCCTCCTGTAATTAGATAAACTCCTTGTTCTTTTAGCTTTTGTTGAGGAGATTTGGTTTGAGATTTTAATGGGAATAATTCAAAGTTTTCTACCCAGCGAGACTTTCCACGATAGGCAATAATTTGTGCTGAAGATGTTGCAGTTAATTCAGTAATTAGATGCTCTATAAGTATCTTTTCTTGCTTACTTCCAATATCGGGAAGCGCTACATCAATACAACGACAACTAAAGTTAAAGTATTCTTGAGAAATTACTTTTACAGGTCCTAATATAGTGGATTTTTCAGGAGACAAAATCTCGTTTCCTGTTACATCCTGCATATTATTAGAGACAACAAAAATTTCACATTGCTCTGCTAAGAGTTGTTTTCCACAAGCTTGAGCAAAAAATAGCAAACTATAGAATCCTAAATCTTGAGCTTTGTCAAATAAATCTGCATCTAATTCTTTTGTTAATTTCTCTGTTGTTAAACTCCACAAATGAATCACTTTTTCTGGAATTAAGTTTGAGCTGACAAGTTCATCTAGCAGAGTATTGTAGTCATCAGGTTGAGTCGGATTTAAAGTATAAATTCCTTGACTATCCTTCATAAACGAGTCTCCCACTTTGACACAAATTACTTTTTCGCTAAGTTGTGTCAGTTGCGTAGCTAACTTTTCTCCCAAACCAGACTCATCTATAAACAACAAAATATTACCCAATGATTTTTCTGCTTGACTTGGTGGTAGGGGCAAGCGCTTCCAAGAAGGAATATAAAACCATTGAGAAATATCTGACTTTTTACCTGCAACTTGCTGCTTCAGTTTTGTGTTTTCTCCTGGTTTCGGTGGAGATATCCAGTAACGCTGACGTTCAAAAGGATAAGTAGGTAAAGGAACGCGATAACGATCCTCTTGACTATAAAATGCATTCCAATTTACTTCAACTCCAGCTAACCAAAGATTACCAACAGAGGTAAGTAAAAAAGCGACATCCGATTTATCCTCTTGGGGATGACGTACCGATGTTAATACTAGCTGTTCTTGATTGATACTCGGATGTCGTTTAGTTAAGGAAGTCAAGGTTCTACCTGGACCTACTTCTAACAAAATTTGCTCTGGACTTTGCAGCAGATTTTCCAACCCTTTAGCAAACAGAACAGTTTGACGCAAATGTTGCACCCAATAATTGGGATCTGTTGCCTGAGATTCTGTAATCCAATCTCCTGTCAAGTTAGAGATATAAGGAATTTGAGGAGGTTTTAACGATTCCTGTTTAACTCTATCTCTAAAATCATTGAGGATAGGTTCCATCATTTGAGAATGGAAAGCATGAGAAGTATGGAGGCGACGACATTCTATATTTTTAGCAGCTAATTTATTTTCGAGAATTTCTATAGATTCTGTATCGCCAGAAACTACACATCGGGAAGACTCATTTATGGCAGCAATGGCAAGTTTTTCTGTTAACAGAGGTTGGAGTTCCTCTGAAGAAAGCGGAATAGAAAGCATTCCACCAGTTGGCAGTTGCTGCATCATTTTGCCTCTCGCTGCAACCAACGATAGAGCAGTTTCTAGGGAGAATACTTCTGCTAAAGTTGCAGCTACATATTCACCAATACTATGACCGATCGCTGCTTTAGGAGAAATACCCCAAGATTGCCATAATTTCGCTAGAGCATATTCTATGACGAAAATAGCGACCTGAGCGATCGCTGTTTGTTGTAATTTTTCCTGTGCTGTCTGAGTTGCGTCAGGTTGAGGATAAAGTATCTGACGTAGGTCTAACCCTAACTCTGGTTTAAGTATTTCCGAGCATAAATCTACCTGTTCCCGAAATACAGATTCAGTTTCGTAGACTTCCAATGCCATGTTTACATACTGAGACCCCTGACCAGGAAACATGAAGACAACAGGTCGGTCTGTTGATTCTGAGACGTTCTTGGTAAAAACCTGTTGGGAATCTAAATTTGTCAGTTCTTGTACTGCTTCAGTAGCTGACTGACAAACTAACATCCGTCGATAACTGAACGCTCGGCGACCGCAACTCAAGGTGTAAGCAGCATCAGCTAAATTTAAGTCGGGATTTTCTGTGATATGTTTCGCCAAGTTAGCAGTTGCTTGGTCGAGTGCAGAACTGGTTTTAGCAGAAATGAGCAGCAAATGCTTTCCTCTAGACTCTCCTGAAGGGGGGAGTTCGGGAGTTTCTTCTAAAATGACATGAGCATTAGTGCCACCAATACCAAAAGAACTAACCCCAGCTCGTCGAGGACTACCATTGCTCTTCCATTCAGATAGGGTAGTATTGACGTAAAATGGACTGTTAGCAAAATCAATTTGAGGCGATGGCTCTTCAAAGTGTAAACTAGGAGGAATTAACTTATGTTTAAGAGCTAATACTGTTTTGATCAATCCTCCCACACCTGCTGCTGCGTCTAGATGTCCCATATTACTTTTGAGAGAACCGATCGCACAAAAATTCTGTTTCTGGGTACTTTTTCTAAATGCCCTAGTCAAAGCAGCAATTTCAATGGGGTCTCCCAATGTTGTAGCAGTGCCATGAGCTTCTATGTAAGTAATACTCTCAGCATCTACTTCAGCTACATCTTGAGCTTGCGCAATAACTGCTGCTTGACCTTCTGTACTCGGTGCGGTGTAACCAACTTTTACCGAGCCATCATTATTAATGGCCGAACCCTTAATAACAGCATAGATAGAATCTCTATCTTCGATCGCATCTTCCAGTCGCTTGAGCAGAACAATACCTAAACCACTACCCGGTATAGTACCCTTAGCTTGGGCATCAAAAGCTCGACAATGACCATCTGGAGAAAGAATCATGCCTTCAGTATATAGATAACCTGTATTCTGGGGCACCATAATAGAGACTCCACCTGCCAAAGCCATATTACATTCTCCATTGAGCAAACTCTGACAAGCTAGGTGAACTGCTACCAATGAAGTTGAACAAGCTGTCTGAACGTTAACAGCAGGCCCCCGGAGATTCAATTTATAACTAACGCGGGTGGGCAGAAAATCTTTATCGCTAGTTATCATTAATTTGTAGCCACCCACAAAATCCTCGGAGTCATAGTTAGGATAGACATTGTTAAGCAAGTAAGTGTTTAAACCTATACCCGCATAGACTCCGATCGCTCCACGATATTTTTCTGAGTCATAACCAGCACTTTCAATAACTTCCCAAGCTGATTCTAAAAAAAGACGTTGTTGTGGATCGATATCCTCAGCTTCCTTAGCACTGAAACCAAAGAAATTTGCATCGAACATTTCGATATCTGAAATGACTGGTCTCGCTTTTACATAGTTGGGATTTTTGAGCAGGTTAGAGCTAATACCTAAGTCTAGGAGTTCTTGTTCTGAAAACACAGAAATAGACTCAACACCATCTTTGAGGTTTTGCCAGAAAGAATCAATATCTTTTGCTTTAGGAAAGCGACCGGATAATCCAATAATTGCAATATCTAATTCGTTAATTTCATTCATACTTTTCTCTGCTTATTTTATAATTTTAATTTAGTCAAAATATTAATTTTTTTGTCTGAGCTTACGTCTTTTTCTCAGACTATCTTTAACTTGCTTCCGCTCAAGCTGTGCCACTTCTGGTGAAAATTCTGGAGTCTCAATTTTATTAGATAAATGTTGACTTAAAGCTTTTATATTGGGGTAGCTAAACATATCAACAAGTGGTAGTTCTATTGATAATATTTCCCGTAAATTACTATTGACTTTAACTAACATTAAAGAATTAGCTCCTAGTTCAAAGAAATTGTCATAAATACTAACTTTTTCTAATTTCAATACCTCTTGTAAAACAGTTGCAATTTGTTTTTCTGTTTCAGTTTGAGGCGCAACATATTCATGGGAACGAGTTGAATCTATATCTGGTGCCGGTAAAGCTTTACGGTCAATTTTGCCATTGGGAGTTAGTGGTAGAGTTTCTAACAATACAAAGGCAGAAGGTATCATGTATTCTGGTAACTTTGACTCTAGGTAAGGTCGCAGTTCAGTAGTATTTAACTCTGGAGCGGAGGTGATTAGATAAGCTACAAGTTGTTTATTTCCAGGGATATCTTCTCGACAAATAACTACAGTTTGTTGTACTTGAGGATGGTTAGATAAAACTGATTCAATTTCCCCAATTTCAATACGAAAACCTCGGAGCTTAACTTGATTGTCAATGCGACCGAGATATTCTATTTTGCCATCGGGCAAATATCGAGCTAAATCTCCTGTTTTATATAATTTGTTCCCTTCTAACTCCGTACGGACGTTGCATGCAACGTCCCTACCTCCTGACTCCTTCCAGATAATAAATTTTTCTGCTGTTAATTCTGGTCGGTTGAGGTATCCACGAGCTAAACCTGCACCACCAATATGTAGTTCTCCTGGTACTCCTCTCGGTACAGGTTGATTATTGCTATCTAAAATGTAGAGCTGAGTATTAGCAATGGGGTGTCCTATTGGTATTGATGTTTTTTCTAGTTGAGAAACTTCTACCTGAGACACTGCTGACCAAATAGTTGTTTCTGTCGGACCGTATAAATTCCATACTGAATTACTTTTGTTTAATAACTGCTGCGCTAAGTCAGTCGGTAAAGCTTCTCCACCACAAAGAATTTTTAAATTTTGACTGAGTTGCCAACCCGAAGCTAATAATAACTGCCAAGTTGCGGGAGTCCCTTGCATTATTGTTGCATTAGACAAAGAAATTTGTTTAGCTAGTTCTATTCCGTCTGTGGCAGTAGCGCGACTTACTAATACAACTTTGGCTCCAGTAATTAAAGGTAGATAAATTTCTAATCCAGCAATATCAAAAGAAATAGTAGTTACGGCCAAAAGTACATCATCTTTTGTCATACCCGGTTGTTGCTGCATGGAGAGCAGGAAATTAACAACAGTACGGTGGCGTATTTGTACGCCTTTAGGTCTACCTGTGGAACCGGATGTGTAAATAAGATAAGCTAGATTCTCGCTAGCAATGTTACTAACAGGATTTTCGGAACTTTGGTTAGTTAAAATTTCCTCACTATCCAAACACAAAACATTAGCTTGATTTTCTGGTAGAGTATCAGCCAAATGTTTTTGAGTTAACAATACTGATGCTTGAGAGTCTGACAAAACTAACTCAATACGTTCTTTTGGGTAGTTAGGATCGATGGGTATATAAGCGGCGCCAGCTTTGAGAATACCCAATAAACCTACGACAGTTTCTAGAGAACGTTCTACGCAAATGCCTACTTTTACATCTACCCCTACTCCCAGAGTTTGTAGATAATGTGCTAGTTTATTTGCTTTTTGATTGAGTTGTTGATATGTGAGTTTTTCTCCCTCAAATTCTACTGCAACTGCATCAGGGCTTTTCTCAACTTGCTCTTCAAATAACTGATGAATACATTTATCTTTTGGATACTCAATTGCTGTATTATTCCACTCCACTAATAACTTATGATGTTCTGCTTCTGTCAGTAGAGGTAATTCAGAAATAGGGCGGTTGGGATTAGCAACAATACCACTCAGCAATGTTTGAAAGTGTTCTGCCATTCGATCAATAGTCTCGGCATCAAACAAATCGGTATTATACTCAAATGCTGCTATCATCCCCCATTTGTTTCGATCCAATAACCCTGTATTCCTCTCCAAATCTAAAGTCAAACTTTCATCATCAGAAATTTCTTCCATTGCCAAAGTCAGGTCATACTTTGATACATTTTTTTCTATAGGTATTGTTTCGAGTTTCACTCCTGAGAACTTAATTTTTGATAAAGGGGTATTCTGGAGAATGAACATTACTTGAAATAGAGGCGAACGCCCTAAATCTCGTTCTGGTTTCAATATGTCTACCAATTTTTCAAAAGGCATATCTTGGTGAGCATAAGCTCCCAGAGCAACTTGACGCACCTGACTGAGAAATTCTAAAAAGCTTGGGTTGCCCTCTAAGTTTGTGCGCAATACTAAATTATTAACGAAAAATCCGATTAGACTTTCTGTTTGAGCTAAGTTACGTCCTGCAATCGGTGTTCCTACTGCAATATCTTTCTGTTGCGTATAACGATACAATAAAGTTTTGAATGCTGCCAACAATGTCATAAATAAAGTCACACCTTGTTGTTTACCCAAGGTTTTGATGGCATTACATAATTCTTTAGGCAGTAGCAGAGTTTTAGTAGCACCTTTATATGTTTCTGTCGTTGGCCTTATTTTATCAGTAGGTAATGCCAATACCGATAAATTTTTAAGCTGTTGCTGCCAATAATTTAGTAATTTTTCTAGCTCTTCTCCTTGTAAATAGTTATTCTGATATATGGTAAAGTCTGCATATTGGATCGAAAGTTCTGGTAAAGGTGATGGTTTGTTATTATTAAATGCTTCATACAGTGCTTCAATTTCTTTAAAAAATACACCTGAAGACCAACCATCATTAACAATGTGGTGTATAACAGAGATTAATATATATTCGTTTTCTGTTAATTGCAGTAGGGAAAATCTGATGAGTGGTGCTTGTGTTAAGTCGAAAGGTTGCTCAGTTTCTTTTTTAATTAATTGTTTTACTTGAACTTCTTTTTCATTTTCTGAAATTGAACGCAGATCAATAACAGCTAATTTTACGATTAGGGATGGTAAAATTACCTGAACTGGTTCTCCTTTTTCTATTACGAAGTATGTGCGTAATACTTCATGTCTGCGGATAATCTCATTTAAACTCTGTTCTAGTGCAATTGTATTTAGTTTACCTCTACAATGGAACACACCAGATTCGTTATAAGCAGAATTCTCCGGTTGGAGTTGTTGCAGAAACCATAGTCGTTTCTGAGCAAAAGATACTGGAAATACGAACACATCTTCGTTATTTTGTTTTGGAGGTGTTTCTATATCTGTAGTTATCATAACAATAAGGCAATAGGGAATAGGGATCGGAGTAAGATTGATAGTCAGGAAAAAACTGTTTTAACTATGTGATCAGAAACCGGGTTTCTGGGGGAACAGATGTCAGTATATTAGCATTTCATATAAACCCGGTTTCTCCGCTTTAATAAATGAATATATGTTCTCAGAAACCGGGTTTCTGGGGGACAGATGTCAGTATGTTAGCATTTCATAAACCCTGTTTTCACCGAAATATTGTGGTTTAAAGCCTCCCCTTGGATAGGGGATAATAAATAAAAATTTTCCTGTTCGTCAATCGTCTTATTTTCAAGGAGAGGCAATTCTAAATTCTAAATTCTAAATTCTTGAAGTAAGTCCTAATTAAGATTGACTCGTCGATATGCTTCGCGAGAAACTGGAATTATTTTCTGAGCTTGAACTTGATTTCCTGCTAACTGATAACCTTGAATTTTTTCAGAAATTGCACCTACTGTTGGCATATCAAAAAAATCCTCCATTCCTATTTCTACATCAAACATTTCCCGAATTTGAGAATTAATTTGAGTTACCAGTAATGAATCACCTCCTAATTCAAAAAAGTTGTCATAAATACCTACTTTTTCAATACCTATTAATCTCTTAAAAAGACTTGCAACTTTTTCTTCCATCTCGTTACGAGGTTCTACATAAGCATTAGCAATCTTGGGGCGTAGATGAGTTGAACTAGATAAATTTTTCGGCTCTGTTGTCTTTTGAATTTTCGGTTTTATCGTCACATATTTCTCGATCATCCCCTGGAAATCTAATGCTGATACGACAATTTGGGATAGAGAATTTAGCTGTAATTTATCTCCATTTAATATACGACTAAATGCTTCTATTCCTTCTTGATTATTAAAACCTTGTTTTTGCAGACCTTCTTCATGTCTCCTTCTAGATCCTTCAGGTACTTTAACATTTACTGACATTCCTACTTCATTCCATAAACTCCAATTAATAGAAACTGTAAATGTATCAGTTTTACTACTAGAAAACTTGTCCAGAAAAGCATTTGCTCCACTATAATCCATTTGCCCAGTCATACCAATTATAGAAGTAAAAGAAGAGCAAAAAACTAAGAAGTCTAGTTTAGTATCTTTAAAAATTTCATCTATAACTAATGTACCCTTGACTTTAGGAGCAAAAATCTGTTCGACTGCTTCTTGTGTTTTACTTTTAATTAAACCTCGACCTACAGTTCCAGCAGAATGAACTACTCCATGAATATTACCGAATTTTTCATATGCTTGGTTTACTGCTATTTGCATTTGTTCTTTATTAGAAACATCAGTTTTAATAATTAAAACTTCAGAACCTAATTTTTCTATCTTTTGTAGCTTTTTGATTTTGTAGATAACTCCATCATCTTTTTCTGTTTTTAGTAAATTTTCCCACTCAGATTTTGGAGGAAAACCAGAACGCCCAATTAATACTAATTTTGCTTGTACTTTTTCAGCTAAATATTCGGCGATCGCTAAACCAATACCTCCCATTCCTCCTGTGATTAAATAAACTCCTTTTTCTCGTAACCTTTTATTTCCAGAAACAGGCTCTAAATTGATAGGTTCAAAAGTTTCTACCCACCTTTTTCCGTTACGATAAGCAACTGCTAAAGCGTCTAAGTCTGCTGCTAATTCTAGAATTAGTCTATCAATTTTTAGAGGAGATATATTGCCAGAAAAATCAGATTCTTCTAAGTCTATAAGACGACAATTTACATTGAATAATTCTAGGGGTATGACTTTACAAGCACCTAATATAGTTGATTTTTCGGGAATAATTTTTTCTGTTCCCGTAACCTTTTGAATATTGCTAGAAATTACTCCTATTTGTAGTGATGATTTAAGACTTTTGCTATTTAATGCCTGTGCTAAATAGAGCAAACTGTAGAATCCTAATTCCTGATATTCTTCGGTATTTTGGGCTGGCATCAAACTCCAGAAGTGAGAAATATTTTGAATTTCTCCTAATGCCAAAACTTCATTTAATAAAACATCGTAATTTTCCTTGATTCCGGGATGTATGGTATAAACTCCATCTTGAATGCTGTGAAACTTATCTCCTATTTTTACCTGAATAACTTCCGCACCATGTTCACTACTTAATCTCTCACAAAAAGCAGAACAAAATTCTGAATCATCCACAAAAACTAACCAGCGTTTGCGATTAGAAAAATCCACCGGTGGTAAAACTTCCTGTTTCCAACTAGGAACATAAAACCAATCAGCAATTTCAGGCTTTCTCAAGAAATGTTCAGTTTTGCTCCTGACTCCAGTAGGGGCGAACGGCCGTTCGCCCCTACTGCTGTCTGCTTCAACCCAATAACGTTGACGTTCAAATGGATATGTAGGTAAAGGAACACGATAACGTTCTTCGCGAGCAGAAAATTCTAACCAGTCTATTTTTATCCCTGCTAACCATAGTTTGCCGAGAGTATTTAACAAAAATTCTGTATCTGACTGTTCATCTTTGGGATGACGCAAGGAAGATAATACTAACCTTTCTCCTGCTTGCTTTCTGACAAAGGTAGCAAGAGTGCGTCCAGGCCCAACTTCCAGGAATATGCGCTCCCCGTCTTTTAATAATTCCCCAATACCTTCAGAAAATCTTACTGGTTGGCGTAAATGTTTTGCCCAATAAGTCGGAGCGATCGCCTCATTCTCTGTTATCCAAGTCCCAGTAACATTAGAAATAAATGGTATCTGCGGAGGATTAAGTGTTACTTTTTTAAGTGCCTCTGTAAATGGTTCGATGACAGCATTCATCATCTGAGAATGATAAGCATGGGACGTATGCAAGCGACGACAGTTAATTTCTCGCTTAGTCAGCATATTTTCCAATTCTGCTATAGCTTCAAAACTGCCAGAAACTACACTCAGAGATGGAGCATTATTAGCTGCTAACTCTACTCCACTAATTTTCGTTTCTGCCAACAGAGACTCTACCTCAGAAGCAGACAAACTTATAGATAACATCGATCCTGTGGGTTGTTCCTGCATCAAACGACCGCGAGTTGCCACTAACATCAAAGCATCTTCCAGGGAAAAAACGCCAGCTAAAGTAGCAGCCACATATTCTCCAATACTATGACCGATCGTTGCTTCTGGATACACTCCCCAAGACATCCATAATTTGGCCAGAGAGTATTCGATAATGAATAGTGCTGGTTGAGCAATAGCAGTTTGGTTTAAGTCGGATAAAGAATATATATCTATATCTAAGTGTGGTTTGAGTAACTCCCGACAGCGATCGTACTCTTCCCGAAATACTTCCTCTGTTTCATATATTTCTCGCGCCATGTTGACATATTGGGCGCCCTGTCCCGTAAACATAAAGACTACCGGGGAATTACTTGATTCGTTAAAGTTGCTAAAAATTCGCTGTGGATCTTTTGTGCCTAATACTTTGACACTATCTTCTATATCTGTAGTTACAACTATTTGTCGGTGAGGGAATGCTTTGCGACCTACTTGTAGAGTGTAGGCAACATCAGCGAGTGATATGCTAGGATTGTCTTTCAAATAGTTAACTAAATTTTCTGTTGCTGTTTCTAGAGCAGAAGGGGTACGAGCAGAAAGTAATAATAATTGATGTTTTCGTGAACTTGGAGGAACTTCTACAGGAGGAGCCTCTTCTAAAATTACATGAGCATTCGTGCCACCTATTCCAAAGGAACTTACTCCCGCGCGACGTGGCGTCCCATTAGTTTCCCACTCTGACAATTTAGTATTGACAAAAAACGGACTATTATCAAAATCTATTTGCGGGTTAGGAGTTTCAAAATTGATACTCGGTGGCAAAACCTTGTGCTTCAATGCCATCACAGTTTTTATGAAACCCGTAATTCCTGCTGCTGCATCTAAATGTCCGACATTTGTTTTTACCGAACCAATAGCACAGTAACCTTTTTTGTCAGTATTAAGGCGAAAAGCATCTGTCATAGCAGAAATTTCGATCGGATCGCCCAAAGGAGTTCCTGTTCCATGAGCTTCCATATAAGTAATTGTGTCCGGTTCCACCTCTGCCATAATTTGAGCTGCCCGAATTACACTTGTTTGTCCTGCTTCACTGGGTGCTGTATAGCCAATTTTTTCATCTCCATCATTATTAATAGCAGAACCTTTAATCACAGCATAAATAGTATCTCTATCTGCAACTGCTTCTTCCAAACGTTTGAGAACAACTACTCCTATTCCATTGCCTCCTAAAGTACCATTCGCTTTCGCATCAAAACTACGACAATGACCATCTTTAGAAATTATTCCCCCTGGAGATAAAGTTGATTCATTTTGGGGAATTTTCACCGCAACTCCAGCAGCTAATGCCATATCGCATTCCCCACTCAGCAAACTCTGAGAAGCTAAATGAAGTGCTACTAATGAACTGGAACATGAAGTTCCTACACTAACACTTGGACCTTTTAAATTTAATTTATAAGAAACCCGACTTGTGACATAATCTTTGTCTATTCCTATGAGGCTTTGTAATAACCCAACTGATGACATTATTTCCTGGTTGGGAAAAAGGTTATAGATGGAATATGTACCCATTCCTACCCCAGCATAAACTGCTATTGGTCTTTCTTCTATTTCGGTGTTATATCCTGCGTTTTCTAATGCTTCCCATGCACATTCTAGAAACATTCTATGTTGTGGGTCCATGATTTCTGCTTCCCTGGGATTAATGCTAAAAAAATCTGCATCAAATAGGTCTACATCTTCTAATATGGAACCTGCTTTTATGGTTTTATTGTCATTATTAGCCGTAGGAAAAACAGAGGTTAATTCTACTCCGTTAACTATGTTTTGCCAAAATTGATTAATGTTTTGACTTCGAGGATATCTCCCTGATACCCCAATTATTGCTATCTCTAAACCTGTTGTATTTGTTGAATCATTCATTGTTAAAATTTAGTCTTAAATAATTAGTAGTCAGTAGTCAGTAGTCAGTAGTTTTTTTAAGTAATTAGTAGTCAGTAGTCAGTAGTTTTTTTAAGTAACTAGTAGTCAGTAGCTTTTTTGAGTAATTAGTAGTTTAGGAACGAAACCCAACTTCTATAGTTATAAGTAATAATAGTAGGTTGGGTTGAGTAACGTTAGCGGAGCTTATCCGCAGGATAAACCCAACTTCTTTTGTAGCTATTTGTTTGGTTGGGCTAGCGCTTAACCCAACCTACTTCATTTGGCAGTTCTACTTTTATTTAATCTTGCTTTTATCCGATTTTTACCAGCTTGTATTTTGACTTTTAAATTTTCATCTTTTTGTTCTATTAATTCCTGAATATTGATGTCTGAATCATGACTTAATTGTTCTGATAATTTACTAATCGTCGGATATTTAAACACATCCACCAAAGAGATATTTTGAAATTCATTTGGTAATGCTTCTCGCAGTTGATTATAAATTTTAGTAACTTGTAAGGAGTTCCCACCTAAATCAAAAAAGTTATCGTTAACTCCTACCTTTTCTAACTCTAATACCTCTTGCCAAATTTCCACAATAGTCTGCTCAATTTTGGTTTTAGGTGCTACATAGTTAACCTCTATTATTGAAAAATTCCCCTCTGGTTGAGGGAGCGATCGCCTATCTATTTTACCATTGGCAGATAGTGGAAATTTATCCAGAAATATATAAGCCGATGGTATCATATATTCTGGTAATTTATCTTGCAAAAATTGACTTATTTCAGCAATAGTTGGTTCTGGTTTTTGACTAGGAATTAGATAAGCAACTAAACGCTGTTTGTCATCTTTGCCAAATGCTTTAACTATTGCAGATTTTACTTCCGAATGTTTGGTTAAAGCTGCCTCTATTTCCCCAGTTTCAACCCGATGTCCCCGAATCTTAATTTGAAAATCTGCCCTACCAACAAACTCAATATTTCCATCAGGTAAATATCGTCCTAAATCTCCTGTTCCATATATTCGTTCACCAGTGCGGGGATGAGTAATAAAACTAGCATTTGTTTTTTCTTCATTGTGCCAATAACCTTTAGCAACTTGTACTCCAGCACAGTACATTTGACCGGGAACCCACATCGGACAATCTTCTAAATTTTCACTCAATATATAGTATTTAGAATTTACCATTGGTTGACCGTAGGGAATACTTTTCCAATTCGGATCGACCTCTTTTATTAAGTAACCAATATTCCAAATAGTTGTTTCCGTAGGACCACCAATACTGAGAATTTCTATCTCCTTTACTAATTTTCTTAACCTAGTCGGAAGAGAAACTGGCAACCAATCTCCACCCATAATTGCTAAACGCAAAGTAGATGATAAACTTTGATTAAAATCAGTAGCATATTCTACTAACATTTCCATCATTGGTGGTACAGAATTCCATAATGTAATTCCTTCTTGGTTAATTAATTCAATCCAATGACTGGGGTCTTTAACTCTCTCAGCATCAGGCATAACAATTGTTCCACCAGCAGCTAAAAGACCGAAAATATCATATACCGATAAATCGTGATTCAGAGCAGTAACAGCCAATATTTTGTCATCAACTCCCACCTGAAAACGTTGATTAGTGTTAACAACAACATTAACCACATTCCGATGAGTAATCATCACTCCTTTCGGTAAACCAGTGGAACCAGAAGTGTAGATAACATAAGCTAAGTCATCAGAGTGAGCAGTAACAGGTGATGGAAAATTATCCGTTGGAGATGAGGAAAAAGTATCCACATCAATACGCTTAATATTCTCAGGCAATGCAATATCTGTCAACCAAGACTGAGTAAGCACAATTTCTGCCTCACTGTTGGACAATAGATATTGCAAACGCTCCTTTGGTTCTTTAGGATTAAAAGGAACATAAGCAGCACCAGCAGCTAAAACCCCCAAAACACCAACTATTTGCTCCCATCCTTTTTCCATAACTACTGCCACCAGTCGATTAGGTGCTGCTCCTAAGTGCTGCAATTTTCCACCTAATTGTATTGACAATTCAGATAATTCATGGTAAGTTAGGGAGCTATCCCTTGCAATAACACCAACCTCATTTCTGCGCACTTGAACTTGCTCTGCAAACAAACTATACAGAGTAGCATCAGAAATCAGCTTTTCTGTAGCATTAATATTTTTTCTCTGTAATAATTGGTTTTCTGGCATCATTCCTTGCCTTGTTGTCTCGCTCCAGGCAACATCAGAATTAGCCAAATTTCGGATCAGACTATAATAACCATCAAACATATCCGAAATCATTCCCTCTGGAAATAATGCTGCAACTGCATCCCAGGTAAATACTAATTCTCCATTTTGTTCGCTAACTTGATGATCCATCCATACCTGAGATGCCTGACTAATAGCATAGACTAATTCTCCAAACCTAAATAAACTTGAGTTTTCTTGACCTAGTGCATCAAAACCAATAGCGCTAGTAAAAACAACTGGCATCGCAGTAGGAGTTTGACCTTGCCTACGATTTATTTCTCGCATGACTCGCACCCCACTAAAATAGCGGTGTTCCAAATCTTGCCACAGTTGTCGTTGTAACCGTAATGCTCTCTTAGTAAATGTTTCTGTTGCTGAGTTATCTACTGCTAATAGAGTTACAGAAGTAAAGTCACCTAATATATTGTTGACGTGGGGATGTAGAGGCAAGCGATTAAATAAAGCAAGATTCATGGTAAACTGAGGACTTTTTCCCCAGAATGTCAGTACGTCGGCAAATGCAGCTAACAATACAGCAGAAGGAGTTAAACCTGCTTCACCTGCTCGTTTTTTCAACTTTTGCCAGGTAGTCTTATCTAGTTTCCCTCTAAAACGCTGGCATTGATAATCTTTGATAGAATTAGGATTTAGTGCCAGAGGTAAATCAGGAGCAGGTGGTAAACTATCTATCCGGTTTAACCAATATTGTCGCGATCGCTCGTACAATTCAGTTTTTTCTAAAGCTTGTTCTGCTAAAACATAATCACGGAATGTAATTTCTAGTGGTTTGAGAAGAATTTCTGGATTTTCGTAGACTTCAAACCACTCCTCAAACAACCGCATCATGCTCCAAGCATCAAATATTTGCAGGTCGTAACTAATATGCAGTCTGAGGCGTTGTTGCTCTAAAATACTTGCTCTAAACTCAAACAACGGCCATTTGTCCGCAGGCAATACTTGATGAGACATGATATCTCGTATTTCTAAAATTCTTGCCTGAGCAACATCCTCATTTTCGCCTCTGAGATCGAGAGTTGATATTTCATACGTCGGTACTTTTTCTAATACCTGTTGTAAACCTTCCGCCAACATTACCGCTCGCAACATATCGTGACGCTGAATTATTTTGTTGAGTGCTTGGTTAAGACGCTTTAAGTTGAGACCAACTGCTTCAATTTCGTAATAACCATGATTTGCAACATCACCTAATTCCAAAACCCCCATCCGACCAACCCAAAACGCATATTGAATATCTGTCATTGGGAAGGGTTCGTAGCGTTTCTCCGGTTGAGGTACAATAACGGGTAAAGATGCGGTGCTAGCTCCTATATTGTTTTGTCGCAACTGCTCTAGAATTTCAGCTTTGTACTCAGAAATCATTTGCCGTTTTTCGGGAGTAATGACACCTTTATTAGCACGAATGCGTAGTTGTTCGCCATCCGTCCACAACTTAACACCCTGTTCTGAAAGTTCGTTTAATAGTTCTTTTATAGTCATTTTTTTTAGTAGTCAGTAGTCAATAGTCAGTAGTTTTTTTGAGTAGTTAATAGTGGGAGCATCTTGCTCCCGTAGTAGTCAGTAGTTTTTTTGAGTAGTTAATAGTGGGAACATCTTGCTCTCGTCAAACAGTTTTAGATCCCCCCTTACCCCCCTTGATAAGGGGGGTAACCGCTTAAAAAGGGGAGAGGTTTCAAAGTCCCCCTTGCAAAGGGGGATTTAGGGGGATCGTAAATGTAGCTCATCTTTATGAGAAATGCTCTCGAATTTCTTCGAGATATTCGTTAATGTCAATAGTTCGTTTATAGTCATTTTTTTAATAGTTTTTTGAGTAATTAGTAGGTTTGGTTGAGCTTGCGAAACCAAACCAATGTGAGCTTGTTAGATAACCTTAAATTAGGAGTAAAATTAATCAGTGCTTATATGATTTAATATTAAATTTTAAACAAAGCCTAAAACTGGTGAATATCTGATTTTGCCTATGGAAAAATTTATTGATACTCATAAGACAATTTCTTCCATATCTTCCTCAATTTCAGTTGATGATAATTCTGATAATGTTAGGTTTGCTAAATTCAATTTTTCAAGTATAGTCGTAGCTAGTTGAGCAATATTACTTTCCCCTAAAAATTCTTCTATTGGTAATTGTATGCTTAGGTCTGTTTCAATAGATTTCCTAAGTTCAAATGCCATTAAAGAATCAATTATAGTAGCTAGAAGCTGTTGTGAATTTAGTTTATTAGGATTTAATTGTAGCGCTGCAGCTAATTCTTCTATTAAATATTTTTCTAAAACAAGAGAGCGTTCTTTTCTTGGAGTGCCAAGAACTATTTCAGGAGAAATATTGCTTTGACGGCGAGGTTTACCACTACTATTACTAGCCTGTCCAGCTCGTCGTAGAGTTTCAAGACTAACACGCTTTAACTGGGCATTAGTAATTTCTCCAACCAGCACTCCTGTCTCATCAAATAGCCAAAGTTGACCTTGAATGTTTTCTTCATAATTTCCATTAGTTTCAATTTTTGCTCTCCCCCAAAGTTGTTGCCCAGAATAGCTATAAAACTGGAATTTTTCTAATCCTACTAACAAGTACATATCGGAAACTTCGGGAGGAAAACAGACAGATAATATTTGTATCCAAGCATCAATACTTCCCAAAGGCAGTAGATAACTATTAGAAGAATTAGAATTTTCTAGGAGTTTAATTTTAGCGATCGCTTCCCCATCTTCTCGCCAAACTGTATCCAATAACTGGCAACTTTTACCTAGCTTAATTCCTAGTTTTGCCACCATTGGATAAAATTCAGAACTAGAGATTTTTTCAGGATACTTTTCCAGAAAAACTTCTGGGTGTTTTCTTTCTTCTAAAGGTTGCTTGTCGAAACAAATTTCCCCATAAGCATGAAGCATCCAAACACTCATATCATCCTCAGTTGGCAAACTGAAAATTTTAAAAGATACTTTATTTTCGTTTTCAGGATTTAAAATTAACTGCACAGTCCGAGTTGCTGATTCTGGCATAATTAATGCTTGAGAAACAGATACATCCTCAAAATGATAAGATAGTTTGCCGAAAACTTCTTTGACAGCACCAACAACCATTTCTAGATAAACTACAAAATTCACCAATGGCGTTCCACCTATGCGGTGATCGCCAACAAGTGGTAGTTTGTCTAATACAAACTGTGACTCAATTTGAGTTTCAGACAACGGCGAATATAGTCGTTTATCCAATAAAGGATGGGAAAGTTGGGCAGAAAGTATTGTATTACTTTGTTTTTGAGTTTTATTAATCCAATACCGTTGTCGTTGAAAAGGATAAGTGGGTAACTGTAGACGTTGGCGTTGATAGTCAATGTCAAATCCTTCCCAGTCAATGTCAGCACCTAGTTGATAAAGTTTCGCAAGACTAGACAATAATACTTCCCAGTCAGCTTTTGTTTTATCTAGGGAAGGCAACCAAGTCCCTTGCGCGCTCTGGGAAGAAGCATTTGCTGTCTTGGCAAATGTGTCAAAAATAGGTTGTGGCGAAATTTCTACAAATAGGTTGTATTGATTTTCGTATAGGGTTTGAATGCCATCAGAAAATTTAACAGTCTTATTAAGACTATTTTGCCAATATTCCGAATTTGCTATTTCTCCTTGTGTAGCAAGTTTACCAGTAATATTGGAAATGAAACTGATATTTGGAGGAAAATAAGTTACTTCTGATGGGCTTAACTCTTTGATAATCAGTTTTATTCCATCTTCTAGACTAAATACTCCTGCTACACAAGCAGCCACATATTCCCCCACATCCTGTCCCATTACTACGTCGGGTTCTATCCCCCAAGATTTCCATAACTCAGCAAGAGCATATTCTAAGGCAAATAAAGTAGCTTGAGTATAAGTTTCATCTAAATCTCTCTCCAAACCTCTCTCCTGCAAGGAGAGAGGCATTTTATCTCCCCCTTCCCTTGCAGGGAAGGGGGTTGGGGGGTTAGGTCTCCTCTCATCTGACTCTGGGTACAATATTTGTAATAATGATTCTTGTAAGTAAGGTTGGAGAATTTCATCACAACGCTCTAATGTTTTGCGGAATGTTGGTTGAGTCTCAAAAAGTTGCCTTCCCATGTTGATGTATTGGGAGTCAATACCAGAGAATAAAAATGCTATCTTAGGTTTGACTGTAGACTCAGCAGGAATTTCAAAACTAGCAAGTTGTTGAAGAATTTCTGCTGTTGACTCTCCTACTACAGCAAGGCGATGAGAAAAATGAGAACGCCCTGTATTAGATGTAAAACATATATCTGGTAGTTCTACTTCTGGATGAGCTCCTAAATATTTTTGATATCTATTTTTTAACTCTTTAAGAGCAGTATCCGTTTTTGCCGAAAGAGTCAATAAATGCAACGGACGTTCTGTAAGGGCGAATGGCCATTCGCCCCTACTTCTGACTCCTGACTCCTGACTCCTGACTCCATTGAATGATTCCAAAATTAAATGGGAATTAGTACCACTAAAACCAAAAGAACTAACTCCAGCAAAAAGTTTTCCATCTTTCGTTGGTAACCAAGGAGTCAATTTTGTGGGAATATTTACAGCAGTACCAACTTGAGAAATATGTGGATTTAATTGAGTAAGATGCAAATGGGGCGGTATTTCTCCATGCTGCATTGCCAATACTACTTTGATTAAACTTGCTATCCCCGCTCCTGCCTCCAAATGACCAATATTAGTTTTCACTGAACCTAACATTAGTGCTGGCGCTTCTGCATTTCTGCCCCGCAAAACTTCAGTCAAAGCTTTTACCTCAAGGGGATCTCCTAAAGATGTTCCCGTACCGTGAGCTTCCACATAACTAATATCTCCAGGAGAAACTTTGGCATTTTCCAATGCTGCTCGAATAACTTCCTGCTGTGCTTTAGCATTGGGAACTGTTAAACCACTACTACGACCATCTTGGTTAACTGCCGAACCCCGAATCAAAGCTAGAATATTGTCCCCGTCGTTAATAGCATCAGACAAGCGTTTCAGTAGTACCATTCCGCACCCCTCACCCCTACCATAACCGTCAGCAGCAGCATCAAAAGTTTTGCAGCGACCATCAGGAGATAAAGCTTGAAGTTTGGACATCGCAACAGTTGTCATGGGCGACATCATTAAATACACTCCACCTGCAACAGCAAGATGACACTCCTTAGCACGCAAACTTTGACAAGCTAAATGCACACCTACTAGGGACGACGAACAGGCAGTCTCCACTACCATTGCTGGACCTTGCCAACCTAAACTGTAGGATAAACGACCTGCTGCAACACTTAAAGCATTTCCTGTCGCAGCATAAACATCAATATCCGTAGGACTATCAAATAAAGCTTGTTGACCGTATTCGTTGACACTAATGCCTAAAAATACTCCACTCTTGCTACCCGTCAGTTTTTCTGGGGCAATGCCAGCATTTTCTAATGCTTCCCAACTCACTTCTAATAATAATCTCTGCTGGGGGTCCATGCTAGTGACTTCGCGGGGATGGAGTCCAAAGAATTCAGCATCAAACTCATCAATTTTGCTTAAAAATCCTCCCTTACGAGTATAGGTTTTACCTGGAGTCTCTGGAGTCGGGTCATAGTAAGCATCAACATTCCACCTGTCGCTAGGAACTTCCTGAATAGTATCCACCCCATCACGCAATATTTGCCAGAACGATTCAGGGTCATTTGCCCCACCAGGAAATCTACAGCCCGTACCAATGATAGCTATGGGTTCTGTAGTAGCAGTTTCTATTGCGTCCAACCTAGAGCGCAATTCCTTAATGGTGACAAATGCTCGCTGTAAAGGAGATAATTCTTCTGTGTTTTGGGGGGTTGTGTTCATAAGTCAGTAGCTAGTGGTAGAAAGTTTTGTGCAACAAAATTTGGTAGTTATTGGTGGGGGTTTGGAGTCCAAACCCCTACTTGTCTCTAGGAACTGCTCAATGATTTTAATTCCTGGTCAATAAGTGCTGATAATTCTGCTTCTGATAATTGTTTAGCTTCTTCTTCCCAATTTTTTGTCTGGTCTATAGTTGTATCTTGAATAGAATCATCCTTTAATTCTAAACATAATACCTCTTGTAATAGATAGTCAGCGATCGCTTCAATATTGGGATATTCAAAAGTTAAGGTTGAAGCCAATGACTTACCAACACTATTTTGCAAACGATTCCTAAATTCTAAAGCCATCAAAGAGTCCATTCCCATCTCAAAAAAGCCTGTCTGCGGTTGTGGCAATTTATTTGTAGCCAGGCTGGCAGCAACTTCTTCTTGAATAGCAGCAATTAACACAGCCTTTTGTTGTTTTGCAGGTACATCTTTTAATTTTTGACTAATTTGTTCCTGCTGTGGGAAAATTGATGACTGGTGTGCTTGAGCTATTCTTGACAATAATGGTGGTTCAATGCCACCCATAAACTGTTGGAAAAATTTCGACCAGTCAATAGGTAGTATAGTAACTTGAGGTTGAGATTGCAAGGAATTTTGTATTTGTTCCCAAAATTCTATTCCTTCTAGCTGTGATATAGTTTTTACCCCTGCTGCTTCCCAACGTTGTTCGTTTAGGTTGCCTACACCTGTTGCCATCCCAACTTCACCCCAAGGACTCCAGTTAACAGTCAAACCAGTTAATCCCTTTTGCTGTCGGTAGTGGGTAAGAGCATCTAAATAACTGTTGGCAGCAGCATAATTTCCTTGACCAGGAGAACCTAAAACTGAAGCTATAGAAGAAAAACAAACAAAAAAGTCTAATGGTAAATCCTGGGTATAACGGTGAATATTCCAAGTACCTTTGACTTTAGGAGCCATAACTTTGGCAAAACGTTGCCAATTTTGTTTTTGCAGCACGCCATCATCTAAGACTCCAGCTAGGTGCATTATACCCCGTAAAGGTGGCAATGACTGAGCAATATCGCTAATAATTTTTTGCACGTCATTTTCCAGAGAAATATCGCCCCTTGCCAAAACTATTTTAGCCCCCATTGTTTCCATTTGTGCAATTTTTTCTCTAGCAAATTCGGAAGCATCTTTACGTCCCACTAAAACTAAATTTCGCGCCCCATTTTCTACCATCCACTTAGCAAATGTTAGCCCTAAAGCCCCATTACCACCTGTTAGTAAATAAGTAGCATCAGAACACAAATCTATTTTGTTGATAGGGGAAGAAACTTGAGAATTTGTCAGGCGAGCTACATAACGCTTGTTTCCTCGAATTCCAATTTCTGTCTCCCCTTCTGGATGTAAAATTTCCTCTAATAACGCTGACGCAGTAGTTGCCACCTCTTCTGAGTCATCAGAAGTTAAATCTATCAACCCACCAAAAACTTCTGGATGTTCAATTGCCAAAACTCGTCCTAAACCTAACAAGGGAGCTTGAGTAACTTCTATATTATGGGAAGTAGAAGAGTTAGCTACTGAGAGTTGAGAAGTATAAACATTACTACTGTTGTTTTCTGTTGCCTGTTGCCTGTTGCCTGTTGCCTGTTGCCTTTTAATAGGTTGAGCATCTTGAGTAACAATCCATAATTTAGGCAAATTAGATGTCACCCTTTTTGTCAAAGCTTGCACTAAATGGAGAACACTACCCGAATTTCTAAGTTGGTCTATTTCCAAAGATTCAATTGTAGTATCAGCAGTTGGAGTTGTTTCCAAACTCCACAAATGTACTATTCCCTTACATGGTGGTAAGTCATTTGTTAATGTGCTATCTATTAAATTTTGAAAATCTTGAAGTCGTGCTGGATTAATTTGCCACATTTCCCGTTCACCTTTAAGGGCGATCGACCAACGTTCTTCCCCAGCAAACACAACAATACAAGTCTGCCCCTGTTTCTCTAATAAATCTACTAGATTTTCCCATAAACGCCCATTTGACTCAGCAAATATTAACCAAGTTCCGGGAGTAAGGTTTGTTGGCAAACTAACATTTGTCAGCGCTTTTTCCTCCCATTCCACTTGATAAAATAAATCAGAAATATCGGACTTTTTCGACAGTTCCTTGTCTTGACTTCTTCCTTCTTCCTTCTCCCTTCTTCCTTCTTCTATCCAATACCGTTGTCTTTGAAATGGATAAGTCGGTAGTTGTAAACGTTGACGGGAATAACCTGCATCAAATCCATCCCAGTCTACCTCAACTCCCCGAACATACAATTCACTCAAGCTAGTCAATAACTGTTGCCAATCAGATATTTTTTTCCGCAATGAAGGGAACCACATCCCTGCATTCTCTGGTAAACACCTGCGCCCCATTCCTAATAAAACAGGATGAGGACCAATTTCGAGAAAAATATTGTATCCTTCTCGGTGCAAAGTTTCCATGCTTGCAGAAAATTGTACTCCTTCCCGAATGTGCTGACACCAATAACTTGCTTGACAAACTTGATTTTCCTCTACTAACTTGCCAGTCAAATTAGAAATAAGTTTAATACTTGGGGATGAATACTGAACTTCTGATGCGACTTTAGCAAAATCATCTAACATTGGCTCCATTAATGGAGAATGGAAACCATGAGAAACATTTAACTGTCTGGTTTCTAATCCCTGATTTTCTAGTTGAGATACCACAGCTTCTACTACTGTCGCTTCCCCAGAAATAACTATACTATTCTGACCATTAATAGCTGCAATAGAAACTTGGTCAAAATTAGATGATGATATAGCCGCCCGTACTTGGTCTTCCGAGGCAAAAATGGCTACCATTTTGCCATTTTTTGGCAACGCCTGCATTAGTCGTCCCCGTTCGGCAATCAATTTTAGCCCATCTTCTAAACTGAATACTCCTGCTACACAAGCAGCAACATATTCACCTACACTATGCCCCATGACTATATCTGGCTCTATTCCCCAAGATTTCCATAACTCGGCAAGAGCATATTCTATAGCAAATAGAGCAGGTTGGGTGTAAGCTGTTTCATCTAATGTATACAAGCCCCTAGATTCATCTGTGGAGTCATACTTTTGACTTTTGACTTTTGACTTTTGAATTTCGCGAAGCGGTGGATACAATACTTCTAAAAGTGGTTTATCTAAATATGGCCGGAGAATTTCATCACAGCGTTCCAATATTTTGCGGAATATGGGTTGAGTGTCAAACAACTCTCGCCCCATATAAATGTATTGGGAACCTTGCCCGGTGAATAAAAATGCTACTTTAGGTCGAGCATTCGACGACAACGGTTCATCTGAAAAGTTTATAACAGCTAGTTTTTCAGCTATTTCTGTTGATGATTCTCCTATTAAAGCCAGTCGATGACAAAAATGGTTACGTCCTGTATTAGCTGTAAAACAAATATCTGCTAAAGACTTTCCATCGAATGTCCCTGGATGAGTTTCTAAATAATTTGCATATTTATCTGTTAACTCTTTAAGAGCAGTCTCTGTTTTTGCTGACAAAGTTAATAGGTGTAGCGGACGTTCTAAATAATTTCCCTCTTGCAGAGAAGCTGCACTACCATTATCACTTCTTACTTCTGTAGGGGCGATTCGCGAATCGCCCCTACTTCTGACTTCATACGGTGCTTCTCCCAAGACAACATGAGCATTAGTACCACTCATGCCAAAGGAACTTATTCCAGCAAAACGTCTTTCATCCTTATTTACTTGCCAGGGAGTTAACTTTGTCGGAACTGTCACGGGTATTTTATCCCAAGCAATAGCAGGGTTTGGTTGCTTGAAATGTAAATGAGCAGGAATTTCCTGATGCTGCATTACTAGCACAGTTTTGATTAAACTTGCTATTCCAGCCGCTGCTTCTAAATGCCCAATATTAGTTTTTACAGAAGCTATTGTTAAAGGTAGATCGGAAGTTCGCTCTGGGTTTAATACTTCTCCCAAAGCTTCTACTTCTATCGGATCTCCTAGAGAAGTACCTGTTCCGTGAACTTCTACATAACTAACTTGGTGGGGTGCAATATCAGCATTTGCTAAAGCAGCACGAATCACTTTTTGTTGAGCTAAACCATTAGGAACAGTCAACCCACCGCTACGTCCATCGTGATTAACTGCGGAACCACGAATGACTGCTAGAATATTATCATTATCTGAAATAGCATCAGATAATCGCTTCAATACCACTACTCCACAACCCTCACCCCGTCCATAACCATCTGCTGCTGCATCAAAAGTTTTACAACGACCATCAGTAGATAGCGCCCGCATCTGGGATAAAACTAGATTTCCCTGGGGAGAAATAATTAAATTTACTCCTCCAGCAATAGCTAGATTACACTCTCCAGCGCGTAAACTTTGACAGGCTAAATGAGTTGCCACTAGAGAAGATGAACAAGCTGTATCTACTGCCATTGTTGGGCCTTGCCAACCTAAATAATAAGATAAACGACCTGCTGCTACACTAGGAGTATTGCCTGTAAAGAAATAAGCTCCTAAGCTATTTCCATTAGATGAATTCATCTGTAGCTGCATATAATCAGAGTTATTAATCCCTATAAATACTCCATTGCAACTACCTGTCTGTTTGTTGGGGGCAATACCGGCATTTTCTAATGCTTCCCAACTGACCTCTAATAATAACCTTTGTTGAGGGTCCATGCTAACTGCTTCTTTGGGAGCAATACCAAAAAAATCGGCATCAAATTTATCTATTTCTTCGTGTAAAAAATTGCTCTGACGGACATACATTTTACCAATAGTTCCGGGGTCAGGGTGATAGTAAGAATCAACATTCCATCGTTCTGGTGGTACTTCTATCGCTGCATCCATTCCCCTGCGCAATAGTTCCCAGAAAGCATCCGGGTTATTTGCACCCCCTGGAAATCGACATCCCATACCAACGACAGCGATAGGTTCTTTTTCTGTTTTTTTAAACTCTTCTACTTTTGACCGTAACTGTTTAACTAACAGTAATAACCGTTTAGATGAAGACAAATTTTCCCTTTCTTGTAAATAATTATCCATTGCATTTATTTATTTTAAAATTGTTTCTAATTCAGAAATTTCTTCAAGAATTGAAGCTTCTATTTCATCTTCTGACAATTCTTCTATTTCTGACAAAATATTATTAATATAATTTTTATTATTTATTGTTGATTTTATGGCTTCATTTTTTGTCTCATTAAATCCTAATATATCCTCAAGTATATAACTAGATAAAGCTAAAACATTAGGATAATTAAAAGCCAAAGTTGGAGACAGAGAAATTAATAGTGTTTTTTCTAATCTTTTCTTTAAATCTACAGCCATCAGCGAATCCATACCCATTTCAAAGAAACCTATTTCTGGGTCTGGAAGTTCTGAAGGTGGTAAACCTAGAACAGCAGCAATTTGATTTTGTAGATGATTGATTAAAAGAGCTTGACGTTCTTTTTCAGGAGTTTTTTCTAAAATTTGGATAAATTCAGTATCCGTTTTAGGTTTTTCTAACTCTTCTTCTAATTGAGTCACAAAATCATTGTCTAATACATCTTCTACTTTATCAAATATTTTTAATTCTGATTCAGAAAATTTTTCGGTTGTTTTTAAGTAATTAATTAGACTTTGAATATGACTTTTATGACCTGTAGAAAACTGGAGATTTTGAGTATCGTGGAAGGAATCAACAATTGCTGTTTTCACCCAATACCGTTGTCTTTGAAATGGATAAGTAGGTAAAGCTACTTTCTGACGAGTATAATCTTGGTCAACTCCCATCCAGTCTATTTCAGCTCCCCGTACATACAACTCTCCTAAACTAGACAACATCTGTTGCCATTCATCGCTCAAAAGTGCAACATCCTCTGGCTTTCCCCCTTGGAAAGGGGGACGGTTGGGGGATTCCAAGGGGGACGGTTGGGGGATTTTCCTCGGACGCAATGATGGCAACCACACACCTACATCCTCCGGCAAACACCGTCTTCCCATCCCTAATAATATTGGTTTGGGTCCAATTTCCAGGAATATTTCAGTCCCTTGTTTGTGCAAAGTTTCCATCCCTTGGGCAAACAGCACTGGTTTACAGATATGCTCCGCCCAATATTGGGCAGAAGCAATACTATTGTCTGCTGTTGTTCCTGTAACATTAGATATAATGGGTATCTGAGGGTTATTATATGTGATTTGATTAGCAACTGCTTCAAATACCGTCAACATTGGTTCCATTAATGGTGAATGGAAGGCGTGGGATACCTGTAGTTGTTTGGTTTTAATTCCTGATAACTCTAAGCTATTAACAATAGAGCGAACGGCAACAGATTCCCCTGAAATCACTACACTTTCTGGTCCATTAATTGCTGCTATGGATATTTGAGGAATGGAAGCTATCGCTTCTCTAACATAAGACTCCGATGCCATAACAGAAAGCATCTCACCTCCAGAAGGTAACTGCTGCATTAATCTACCTCTCGATACAATTAATTTCAGACCGTCTTCCAGACTGAATACTCCAGCTACACAAGCTGCCACATATTCGCCCACACTATGACCCATGACTATATCTGGTTTAATGCCCCAGGATTGCCATAGTTGTGCTAAAGCATATTCTACAGCAAATAGGGCAGGTTGGGTATAAGCGGTTTGATTTAATATGGATAAGTTGAATGCGTTTATGTCTTCAGGATAGAGAATTTCTTTGAGGGAGGTTGTATGGAATGTACCTAAGATTTCGTCACATTTATTAATAGCTTCTCGGAATACTGATGATTCTTCATAAAGTTGTCTCCCCATATTTACATATTGGGAACCTTGCCCTGTGAATAAAAATGCTATTTTGGGTTTTTTCCGTTTGCGGACTTTTCCTATGAATACATCTTTTTCTTCCTTAATAAAATTATTTAGGCGATCGCTCAATTCACCAATAGACTCAGCTACCACTGCCAAGCGATGAGAAAAACGAGACCTCGCCGTATTAGCAGTAAAGCAGATATCGGCTAGAGATACTTGCGAAGCAAACTCCAATTTCTCTACATAACATTGCGCCAGTTCCTTCAACGCCCCTTCATTTTTAGCCGACAATGTTAGCAAATGCACTGGACGTTCTAAAGCATCTGCCTTTTCTAGAGGAGTCACCCCATCATTATCACTTCTGACTTCTGACTCCTGACTTCTAACTTCATAGGGTGCTTCTGCTAAAATTACATGAGCATTAGTTCCACCAAAACCAAAGGAACTAACTCCAGCAAAACGAGGTTGCATACCAACTAACCAAGGTTGCGGTTCAGTTGGAATAGCAAAAGGAGTACTTGCCAAAGAAATCAGTGGATTTAATTTTTTCAAATGTAAATGAGGAGGAATTTCCTGGTGTTGCAGGGATAACACTACTTTGATCAAACCAGCAATACCAGCAGCAGCTTCTAAATGACCGATATTAGTTTTAACCGAACCCATCCAACAAGGTTCGTTACTAGAACGGCCAGACATCAATACTTTTTTCAGAGACCTTACCTCAATGGGGTCTCCCAAAGAAGTACCAGTACCGTGAACTTCTACATAACTAATACGATGGGGTTCCACATTAGCTTTGGCTAGCGCCTGTCTGATAACTGCTTGTTGTGCTGGTCCATTGGGTGCAGTGATACCATTACTCAAACCATCCTGATTAACTGCCGAACCCTTGATAACTGCGAGAATATTATTACCATCAGCGATCGCATCAGACAAACGTTTTAGCACCACCATACCGCATCCCTCCCCCCGAACGTAACCATCAGCACTAGCATCAAAAGTTTTACAGCGGCCGTCTGATGCGAGCATTCCCGCTTGAGAAAAAGTAATAGTCGGTTCAGGAGATAAAATTAGATTTACTCCTCCCACTAAGCAAAGATTGGTTTCCCCAGCTTGCAAACTAGAAGTTGCTAAATGTACTGCCACCAGGGATGAGGAACAAGCAGTATCTATCGCCATGCTAGGCCCTCGTAAATCTAGGAGATAGGATAACCTGTTGGCTGCTATGCTGAGGGAAGTACCCGTACCATTATAAGCACTCAAGCTAGAATTATCCTGGTAAGAAAGCCTATGGTAATCTACATTAGTGATGCCAACAAATACTCCGGTATTGCTGGCAGCTAAATTTTGGGGAACGATCATTGCATTTTCAAGAGATTCCCAAGCTACCTCTAATAATAGTCTCTGCTGAGGGTCAATTGCTTCTGCTTCCTTGGGAGAAATACCAAAAAAACTGGCATCAAAGCTATCAACATTTTCGATAAAGCCACTCCAACAGAGCTGGGAGTTGTCAATATTCCATTGTTTGTTACTTGAAAATCTATCTGGAGGTACTTTTACTATCGCATCTTTACCACCAGAAAGCGATTTCCAGAACAAATCTGGATTTTTTGCCCCCGGAAAACGACAGCCCATACCTATTATTGCTATTGGTTCCATTCTAAATAGTTAAATCTTGTTTTGAGGATAGTGGGACTTTAGGAAAAAATAGCTTAAAAATGAGACTAAAACCTTAGACAGTAATACTATTTATTAGATAATTATTTTCTTGATATATCTAGGTTTAAGCTATTTAATGGGTTTGAGGTATTTTCCTTACTAATACTGGGTTTGAAGCAATTTTCGCCGTGAAAAATATCAAAGTACCGATAAGAACAATTTTGGTTTTGGTAAATTCAAAGATTAATCAGGTTAGGAAAAAACTGAACAGTGATTAAAAACGTGGCTTGTCAATGCGACGCATAGCAATACGTGATAAATCCATTGTTCCTGTATGAAAACCAATCATAAATAGACCGCAATATTTCTCATATCTGGCAACTGATTCTTCACCTACTAAATCTACAGCTTGTTGTCTATTTTCCTTCAACTTTTTCAGCCAAGCTTTAAATGTACGGACATAATGTTCGCGATCTGTTCGTAAAGCTACTATTTCAAAAAGTCCTTCGCTTGCTTTTACGATCTCCCATAAGCGAGGTAAATCAGAATCTGGGAAAACTTTCTCCGCACAAAATTTACTGAAGTCTTCTTTAGTTGAGTTCCCATATATAATTGTTTGAATCGATATCCAACCACCTGGTTTTAAGAAAGAATGACATTGGGAGAAAAAAGAACGATAACCCTCCAATTTTTCAGCTTCGGAAGCATTTAATTTAGCAAAATGCTCGAATGCTTCTAAGGAAATAATCCCGTCATAAGGTTCTGCTGGAGAATGCTCTGCCCAACTTTCAAGCAGCACCTCTATATTCGGATTCTTAAAAGCAGTAATTGCATCTGCATGAGATTTAGTTAAGGTTATTCCTACAGCGCGTTCTACTTTATAAACATCGGCTAGACGTTTCAAAGTAGAACCCCAACCACACCCTATATCCAATACTCTTTTTGCATCTTTTACCCTAGCTTGATTAATATGAAAATCCAGTTTCCTAATTTGGGCTATTTCGTGAGATTCATACCCCTCATTCTCTTCCCAAAGTGCGCAGGAATATGTCAGACTCGGGTCTAGCCAAAGCTGATAAAAATTGTTGCTAATATCGTAATGATAGTGTAGAGCTTCAGAAGAAGTTCCAGGATTTTTAGTTGTTGTGTTAGTCATTTTTCTTTGGTGATCCCTGGTTCAATTGGTTTTGTTTACTGTTTGTCTTTGTAAGCTTTGAAAAATTTCCAAAGTTAATGTTACAAAAGTAACTCTCAGAATATTTTTTTGTATCTTTTAATAGACCTTAATAGTCTATGCAACTTTTTTTTGCTCCTCCAAATATTTAGCTAAAGCTTCGATAGTTGGGTAATCGTATGGTATTGTAGGATCGATGTCAAAACCCAAAAAAGTTCCTAAATCTCCAGTCATCACAATTGCTGACGATGAATCTAAGCCATAGCGGGTAAATGGTTCTTCAATATCGACATCATTTTTATCTATCTCTAAGGTTTCAGCTAAGTAGGAGACCAACCACTCTTGAATTTCTGCCTGTGTCAATTGATTATTTTGAGTTTGCATTTTTTTGTTTTAGTCTTACTATTAGTGTACGTTAAGTGTTGTTGTAGTTACGAGGTGTTTTCTTGGAGACCCAAGCATCGAATTATTTTTTTTTATCCTCTATTTTTAGCCTCTATCATTTCTCTAGTAGGAGATTTAACATTCCACGCTAACCCTATCAATTGTAAAGTACGGATCGCCCAATAACCAAAGTCTATCTGCCACCACTTTAAACCAAATTTTGCGGAATTAGGAAAAGCATGATGATTGTTATGCCAAGATTCTCCCTGAGTAGGAATAGCTAGCCAGATATTGTTTGTACTTTGCTCGCGAGTATTAAAAGGACGAGTGCCATATAAATGAGTAATGGAGTTAATACTGTTTGTAAAATGATAAGACAAAAATAAACGTACCGCACCTCCCCATAAAAATCCTGATAATAAGCCTTTCCAAGTTCCCGTTAATATGCCTCCTAAAATAGTAGGAATGGCAATTCCCATTATTACCCAAACGTAGTAAAGTTGGTTGACTTTAGCAACATATTTATCCCGAAGTAAATCTTTAGCAAAAAATAAAGTATTTGTGATTTTGTGAGTGAACGTCCAGCCAATTTGAGCGTGCCATAACCCTTGAGTTTGACTTAAGTATTGCTCATCACCTTCAGAGCAATAGGGAGAATGAGGGTCTCCTGGGCGATCGCTGTACTGGTGGTGACGTCTATGATTGCTAACCCAATAGGTTACAGGGCCTTGAAAAGCCATACAACCAAGTACTGCTAAGATAACTTTAACAGGAGTAGTGGTTTGAAAAGCACAATGAGCAAACAGCCTATGGAAACCAACAGTAATTCCCAGAAAAGTCAGAACGTACATTCCTAAGAATAATCCTACTTCTACTATGCCAATGCCCCAGTAAAAAGCAATTATAATTGCAGCAATAGAGCCTAATAAAGGAATGATGTTAATTGCTAAAGCATGAATTTGTTGTGTTTTTTTTAGGCGATCGCTTTCAATTGTTATTCTTTTTCTCTGAAGTGGTTCTTCTTGGGTTTCTAATTTTCTCGTTATTGATATTGACATAAATAAGCCTCCAACTTCTGAGGATTTTTACTCCACTTTGCGACGACATTTAAACTTCCCTTGATAAAACCTTTTTTGCAAGCATAATGCTGAATTTTACCACTAGAAGTTTTGGGAATGCTAGCAGTCTTCAATAGAAGAATAGCATAGATTTCCAGTTCATGTTCTTCACCAACAGCTTGACGAATATTCCCCACAATTTCTTTTACATTCATAGAACGCAAATAAGTTCGTTCTACTTCTTGAACTATTACCAACTCCTCTTTACCATTAATATCCAGGGAAAAAGCTGCTCCACTATTAGAGCGAAGTGCTGGATGACTTCTTTCTATTGTCAGTTCAATATCTTGAGGATAATGGTTGCGACCGCGAATAATAATTACATCCTTAAGTCTCCCAGTAACAAATAACTCGCCATCAATACAAAAGCCTAAATCTCCTGTGCGGAGAAACGGACCTTTGTTAGTATCTGCAATATAGGCGTTAAAAGTGTTCTCTGTTTCCACAGGTCGATGCCAATATCCGAGAGCTACATTTGTACCGGAAACCCATATTTCTCCTACTTGACCTGCTGGACATTGTGTTAAAGATTCAGGATCGACAATAACTATTTCCTCATTTAACCATGCTCGACCACAACCAACAATATTTTTTACCTCTTTTTGTGAGATGTTGCTATCGGAAACTGCAACGATCTGGTTTTGTTCTAAACTATTACTTTCTACAGAGCAAACTAGAGGTGCTGCTGCCTTTAGTCCTCCAGAAACAAATAATGTCGCCTCAGCCATACCATAACATGGGTAAAATACTTCGCGACGAAAACCGCAAGATGCAAAACTGTTAGTAAAATTTTCTAACGTTTCTGCTCTTACTGGCTCCGCTCCACTAAAAGCTAATTCCCAACTACTTAAGTCAAGAGTAGCTTTCTGTTCCGGTGTAATTTTACGCACGCAGAGATCGTAAGCAAAATTAGGCCCACCACTGGTTGTTGCATGATAGCGAGAAATTGCTTGTAACCAACGGAAAGGTTTTTGGAGAAATGCTACTGGCGATATTAAAATGCAGGGTATGCCTAGATATAAAGGTTGCAGTACATTACCAATTAACCCCATGTCGTGGAATAGAGGCAACCAACCAACAAATATTGTTTTCTCTGTATGTTGGTAAGCTACTCTAACCATTTCCTCATTATAAAGCAAATTTCTATGGCTTACTATTACTCCTTTTGGAGTGCCCGTAGAACCAGAAGTGTATTGTAGGAACGCTATGGTATCCCTAGAGATGTAGGGAATGTCTACCAAATTATCTGTTGCTTCTGTGGCTATAATATCAGTTGCTAACCATTCTAAGTTAATTAATTCAGAATTTTCTGCCAACCGAGTTTTGATATTAACTAATATATCTTTAGTAGTCAGTGCTACTGTTGCCTGAGAATCTGTAATAATTGCTTCTAGCCTAGACATATTTTGATTGCGACGCGGTGGATAAGCTGGTACTGCAATAACTCCCGCATACAAACATCCAAAAAATGCAGTGATAAATTCTAAACCAGACGGGTAGAGTAGCAAAGCAGTTGAGCCACTGGTTGTTACTGATAAAATTTGATTGGCGATCGCTCGTGCTTGCCGATCTAATTCTTGATAAGTTAGACTAATTTCTTTTGCTTCTCCATCCTCAAGGAAAGTATAAGCAATTTTGTTTGGTTGATGACTAGCTAGACTAATTAGTAAATCTACTAATGTATTGCATTTTAGTCTGTGTTCTATAGAAAATTTTTCGTATAACTGCTTCATAAATACTGCACCCTATTTTTATGTCAATAAATATTAAATTCGTCATTTTTCAACATCTAAAATTTGGACGAAGGGAACTAAACCATAGTTGCTTCTGCTACATGATCCCTACAGAAACTACTGATGCTAGATATATTGTTTTGATGGTCTTCATAGTTTTATTGCGTTTACTACATAGTATGTAGCTATTTATCTTTTGCCTTGTAGTAGATTTGCATCAAAGTTAAATGATCGGTTTGCTTTTACAGAAACAAAATAACATACTAATTAAGAAATTTTCTTAAAAAAATACCCTTATATTTGCTCTATCTGGACTACATACCTTCATTTTTAGATAAAATTGTGCAAGGAAAACTTAGATTTCACAATATTGAAGGTGTTATAGCATAACCGTATCTATAAAAATTTTGCCTTATAACTTATTGATATAACATCTCAATAAAATTCTATTAATATGTTAACTACTTGGTTTCAATTTGGCAACTACCATAAATAAATATTATTAACAAAAAATTAATAATTTGTTTTTGTTATATACTATCGTGACTTACAAGCCTAAATTGAGTCAGTGAACCCAAAGGAACCTCAAAATTTCAGCTAGCTTTGGCGAACATAATATCAGTTTCTCAAATTTTTAACTAAGAAGTTTAAAAAAACTGATAACACCTTTCTACTTAGAACAATTTTTATTTTATATTTTCTTTATAATATAGCTATTGCCAGAAAGATCAATATTGCCTTAAATGGATTTATCGCCTTAAATGGATTTTTTGTTGAATTACAGTTATTTCTAATAAATCTATGTTAACTTATCTAGAAACACTTGAAATTAAATAATCATAAAATTTAATTAAAAATAAAACTAAATACCATATGAATACATGACCGTAAAAACGTCGCCAAGAGAACCGACGAGCTTGCAAACTTTCTTCATAATTTGGGGAGGTCAATTAGTCTCAACTATCGGCTCTAACATGACAAGTTTTGCGATCGCTATCTGGGCTTGGGAACTAACAGGTAAAGCAACACCTTTATCTCTAATCTTATTCTTTACCCAGACGCCCACAGTCATTGCAGCTTGTTTTGCCGGAATATTAGTAGACCGTTGGAATAGGAAGCAACTGATGATAGTAGGGGATGCAATAGCTGCCTTATCTACTATTGCCATTTTACTACTACTGCTAAACAACAACTTACAAATTTGGCATCTATATGTAACAACAGCGATCAACGGCTTATTTGGATATTTCCAAAGTCTAGCCTACTCTGCTTCCATGTCTACAATAGTACCAAAACAGCATTACGCAAGATGCTCGGCAATGTCATCATTAAAGCTAGCTAGCTCTGTAATTTTAGGTCCGGCACTTGCAGGAGCTTTTTACCCAATCATTAGTTTAAAAGGTATCCTACTTATTGATGTCATCACCTGTATTATTGCAGGTACTACTCTGTTGTTGGTACATATTCCTCAGCCTTCCATTCCTAAAATAGAAAACTTCAGTGACAATAAAATATTGCCAGAATTAACTTTTGGTTTCCGTTATATATTCGCCAGACCAAGTTTATTAGCTCTCCTTACATTTCTGCTAACCAATAATTTTGTAGATAAAGTCGGAATGGCAGTTTTCTCATCTATGATTCTAGCTCGAACTAATAACAATCCAGAGATACTTGCAAGTGTCAACATTGCTTTTGGAGTCGGTGCTTCAATAGGTGCGATGATGTTTAGTATTTGGGGAGGACCAAAGTTACGAATTCATGGAATATTGATAGGTACTGGAGTGACACAATTTGCCAAAATCCTGTTTAGTTTAGCACGAGAGCCTTTGATTTGGATTGTAACAGCTACTTCTGGTGGTTTTTTTATGCCTTGGTTGGGTAGTTGCAATCAAGCAATTTGGCTTTCTAAAGTGGAACCTGGTATTCAAGGAAGAATTTTTGCTTCTCGTTTTCTCATAGCTCAAATAACTACTCCATTGGGTTTGGGAATTAGCGGTCCTTTAGCTGACAACATATTTGAACCTGCTATGGAAACAGGTGGTTCCTTAGCTAATATCTTTGGTGGTTTATTTGGTACTGGTGCTGGTGCTGGTATGGCATTACAAATTGCCCTATTTTCTGGCTTAGGTATAGTCATCTGTTTATGTGGATATAGTTTCCATAATCTAAGGAATGTGGAATTTATACTGCCAGACCACGATAGTTAGTAGTTAATAGAACAGATTAATACTAAACCACAAATTGCTTCATAGCAAATAGGCTAGATAAATATCTTTCATTTGCTCTCCTTATGTAATTTTTGCCACTCTTAATGGGCTTTAGTTGCAGTTCTTATATCCAAGATATATGATAATAAATAGCAATAAAGATTTTCAAATAATTTTAGTACAGTTTGAGCAAACATTATGATTATTCTATTGTATGTCTCATCACTTACAAAAAAATTATTGGAAGAAATTCCTATTTATTAACAAATCTATGTTAGACTAAATTTCATTTAGCTTTTGTCCATAAATACTACTAAATTATAGATGTAATGCAAATTAGTCAATTTATTACGAATGCAGGCATTGTTGCCTGGCCACTATTGCTATTTTCCCTTGTAGCGATAGCTCTAGTTATAGAGCGTGGAGCATTTTGGTTTAAAGTTTTGCGACGACAAAGTTTATTAGTGCAAAAGGTACTGAAAACATACAGAACAGATGCTTATACTGCTCTAAACATACTTAAGCAAAACGCTGACTTACCTATCCCTCGCATTTTTCTAGAAGCTTTAGAGTTAGAGCAACCGACTCCAGATGAAATGCGCCTAGCTCTAGAAAGTGCTTCCTCAGCAGAACTTCCTAATCTCCGTCGTTTTAACACGGTATTTGACACTATTATTAATGTTGCTCCTCTACTCGGTTTGTTAGGAACTGTTTTAGGATTAATTACCTCTTTTGCTTCCTTAAATATAGGAGATGTTGGTGGTAGTAGTAGTGCTGGAGTCACAGGTGGTATTAGTGAAGCTTTAGCATCAACAGTATTAGGATTAGTAGTAGCTATTTTTACCCTAGTATTTAGCAATATGTTTCGGGGATTTTATAAACGACAAATAGCTTTGATTCAAGAGTACGGTGGTCAGCTTGAACTTCTCTATCGTATTCATTATGAAAGAGGAGATTTTGACTTTAAACCTACTCCCAATAAATCTTTAGAAGTATCCAATTTTAGAGCTTAAAAAAAAATCAATATTTTTAGCAAAAAATAACATATATAACTAAGAGATTAAAATTACTAAATCATGCGTTTAATTGATGATGATCTAGATGTAGCACCTCAGATAAATATTTTGCCAATGATTGATGTTATATTTTCTATCTTGGCATTCTTTATCATTTCTACATTATTTTTAACCCGTTCAGAAGGTTTACCAGTTGACTTACCAAAAGCTGCTACATCTCAACTTCAACGAACTGAACAAATAACTGTAACTATTGATGAAGTAGGAAAAGTATTTCTCAATCGCGAACTTATAGAAGTAGATGCTTTGGAAAAAGAAGTACGTCAACTTGTATTACCAAATCAAACATCTATAGTCACAATAAAAGCGGATGAAGATGTAGATCATGGTGATGTAGTAGCGGTTATGGATCAACTGCGACGAATAGATGAAGTAAAACTGGCGATCGCTACTAAAAAACCAAAGTAGTTGATTAATGGATAATGGATAATTGATAATGAATAAATAGTGAATAATGGATAGTGGATTTAATAATTAATAATTGACAATTGATAATGAATTAAAATACTAAATCTCGTATAAAAGCTCTTTCTTTTGAAAACAATCCCCAAAAATTCATTCTTGTACCAAAATTTTCAAACTAAATAATTATCAATTAATGAAATTATCCGTTGGTAAATTATTGTCCTGATAAACTATCTATATTTTCAATATTTTGAGGAGAAATTAAGTTAAATTATAAATTTTTTTAAAGATATATGAGTCTTTCAATTACTTGTATAGAACAACAGCAAAAAGATAGACGAACGGTAAAAAAGTTCGTCATTTATGGTTTGTTGTGTTCGACCATTCTCCATGTAGGAGTTCTCACATTAGCAATATCTGGAATGTTGGATCGACCCCCAGAACAAGAGGAAGATGCAATCGAACTAATTTTTGTAGAAGAACCAGAAGAAGCTCCACCAGAACCAGAAGTTGAAGAAAAAGTAGAGGAACCAGAACCAGAAGAAATAGTAGAAGAACCGGAACCAGAAGAGATAGTCGAAGAGCAAGAGGTTATACCCCCTGAACCAGTGGAAACAGCTATTACCCAACCCCAGGAAATTGTTCCTCCGGAAATACCAACGGAAACGGCAATATCAGAAACAGTAGAACCTTCTTCTCCCGAACTACCAACAGAAACAGCACTTGAACCCATTGAGCAACCCCAACAGTTAGAACCATTACCGGAACCAGAACCTGTTGTTGCAGAACCCATTACTCAACCAAACCCATCAACAGCAGCTTTTTCTCCAGACTCCATAGCGGAGGTACAACCAGACAGTGCATCTACTCCAGAAACAACATCAGACTCCTTTTCAGCACCTATAGCAGCTAATATTCCTCCAGAAGTACCAAAACCAGAAGTTCCAGAGGTAACTCAACCTAGTTTTGAGGAACCTAGCTCAAACTTGAGCAATTCTCTGAGCGAACAAAGTGATTTTGAGGATGTCTCCAGCGACATTGGCGCTCTAGAAAGTTCCCCATCTAGTCCTATTGAGACAGAACGCTCTGTACCAACAAGACCCCCAAGAGCAGTAGGAACTCAACCTAGTGTTAGTCAGTCAGACTCAAATATTGGTAGTTCCCTGAGCGAAGAAAGTAGTTTTGGAGATGTAGCTACAAATTCTGCTAATCCTAGTAATAGCAACAGTCAGTTTGGATCGCCCCTAAGTTCTGATAATACAGGAGAAGGTTCTCGTCCATCATTACCTGGAGAAGTAGGAACTCAACCTAATGCTAGTGGTCAATCTAACTCAGGCATTGGAGATGCTTTGAGTGGCCTTGGTAACTTTGAAGATGGTAGTGGCAGAAATTCAGGCAACCCTGGTAGTGGGGAACTAGCAGCAGCGGGGTCTCCTTTAGAAGGTTTTGGTGGTTCAAGACAGAGACCTAAAAAACCTAGCTCTGGTTCTGGTTCTAGCTCTGGTTCCGGTTCTGGTGGTGTATCTTGTATTGATTGTCCTCAGCCTGATTATCCTAGTTTAGCTAGGGATCAAGGGTTGGAGGGAAACCCTAAGTTAAGAATTGATATTGATTTTGATGGTAATGTAACTAATGTTTATATAGAAAAATCTAGTGGTCATGACATATTAGATGAAGCTGCAATGGAAGCAGTAAAAGAATGGAAATTAGATCCAAAAGATGGAGGCAAACTAGGAGTTTTAGTTACGCTCAAATTTCGTTTGAGATGATTATTTGAGTAGTCAATAATCAATAGTCAATAGTCAGTAGATAAATTACTAGAAAAATTAAAAAACAATCAGTCAATTTTATTTGATATTAAAATGATAAATTTAATCAAAAAAAAATTAGGAATTATTTTATTGGCAGCTTCTAGTTGCTATATCACAAGCTTGGTTATCTTACCACAACTTACAATTGCTGAACAAGTTACTTCTCCCGATGGTACTACCTGTGATGGAAAAGTCCAAAATGGTAAATTAAATGGTCAGGGAGTCTGCAAATATCCTGATGGTGCTAGCTACGAAGGTAACTTTGTTGATGGTAAACCGGATGGTAAAGGAACATATACTTTTGCTGATGGGGGTCGCTATGAGGGAGATTTTAGAGATGGTGAATTTAATGGTACTGGAGTTTGGGAATTTGCCAATGGCGATCGCTACGACGGAGAGGTATCGAATGGCAAGTTAGACGGTAAAGGTACTTTCGTTTCTGCGAGTGGTGCCCGTTATGAGGGAGATTTTCAAGCAGGTCAACCAAGTGGCAAAGGTGCATTTATTACTGCTAAAGGAGACCGTTGTGAAGGACAAGTAACAAATGGAAAGTTGAATAGCACTGGTTACTGTGAATATTCTACGGGAAACAAATATGAAGGACAATTGCGTAATGGTCAGAGGGATGGAAAAGGAGTTTATACTTTAGCAAATGGCGATCGCTACGACGGAGAATTTGCTAATGGTAAATACAATGGTAGAGGAGTATATACATTTGCAGCCGGTGGTCGCTATGATGGAGGATTCAAAGATGGTAAATTTGATGGCAAAGGTCTGCGAGAATATGCAAATGGCAACCGCTATGATGGAGAATTTAAGAATGGAGAACCCGACGGTCAAGGAGTTCTGAATTTTGCTGATGGTAATAGTTATGAGGGAGAATTTCGGAATGGCAAGATGGATGGTAGGGGAGTCTATAGTTTTACTAATGGCGATCGCTGTGAGGGAGAATTAAAAAATGGTAATTTTAATGGTAATGTTGTTTGCAAATACGCTGATGGCGAAAGCTATGATGGAGAATTTAAAAACGGCAAAAAACATGGTGAAGGAGTTTATATTTTTGCTGATGGTACTAAAGTAGAAGGAACTTGGGTTGAAGGAAAAATTAAGCAGTAATTCCATAATTCAATTAAATTTAAATCGTCAATAAAGCTTGCTTATTTCGTCTTTCTTTATAGTAATTTTCACAAAAGTAGACTAAAGAGACAAGATAAGTATGTTTGAATTTTTATAAATTAGACCACTAAAGAGGAAGGTAGGGACGTTAGATACAACGTCCCTACAAAGCATGGATTAGAGGGAAATAATTGATGATTTATGTACAATAATTGATTTTATTTTTTATTGTCGGAGATTTCTATTCAAGACCTGAATCTTGTATTCCATGTTAATTAAAAGCAGTATAATTAGTTAGTTTTTTCAAATCAATCTCAATATAAAAATAACGGTACTCCTGTAGATGTAGTGATTTAAGGCAGAGTTAGGAAACAAGGAACAGAAAATATCTTAGATTCTTAGTTTTACGCCAAATAGTATTCCCTTGACTACTTGATTTTTTTTAGGATATCATACAAAATCGCTACTTGTACATCACTTGACTACTTGATTTTTTTTAGGATATCATACAAAATCGCTACTTGTACATCACTACCAAAATAAAATAGCAAACAAATACATGACCACCACAGAGTCAGAAAAAATACCCAGTAGTCTCGGTACTTTCCTAACAATTTGGGGGGGTCAATTTGTATCTGCCATTGGTTCAGAAATGACACATTTTGCGATCGCAATCTGGGCTTGGGAATTAACTGGTAAAGCAACACCTTTATCTTTAATCTTCTTATTTTCTCATCTACCCACATTAATCGCATCATCTTTTGCTGGAATCTTAGTAGATCGTTGGAATCGGAAACAACTTATGATTGTTGGCGATATAGTAGCAGGATTGTCCACAATTGCTATCCTACTACTATTTCTAAGCAATAACTTAGAAATCTGGCATATATACTTGACGAGAGTTATTAACGGATTATTTGGTTATTTGCAAAATCTGGCTTTTTCTGCTTCCATGTCTACAATTGTGCCAAAGAAGCATTATGCCAGAGGTTCGGCAATGATGTCAATTAAGTATGGCATCTCTTTGGTTTTAAGTCCTGCTTGTGCGGGAGTTCTTTACCCTTTAATTGGTTTGACAGGAATTCTTATTGTTGACATTACGACTTTTATTGTTGCTGTTAGTATTCTGTGGTTCGTGCATATTCCTCAACCTAAGACTTCTGAAGTAGAAAACTCTCGTAGTAAAAATTGGCATTGGGACGAGTTAATATTTGGCTTCCATTATATCTTTCAGAGAAAAGGGCTGTTAGCTCTGATGATCTTTCTGCTAATTTCTAACTTTCTAGCCCAATCTTCGGGACCAGCACTTTTAGGCCCCATGTTCTTAGCTCGTAGTAATACTAACACAGTAGTGCTTGGCACCATACAAATGGCTTTCGGAGTAGGTGCATCAGTAGGTGCTACAGTTCTAACTCTTTGGGGAGGTCCAAAGTTAAGGATTAACGGTCTCTTAGTTAGCACTGGACTAGGGGAATTAACCAAAATACTATTGGCATTAGGACGAAGTTCTTCAATGTGGATACCAGCAGCATTTTCAGCTGGCTTTTTTATTCCATTGCCTGGTAGCTTCAATCAAGCAATTTGGTTATCTAAAGTAGAGCCTTCAGTCCAAGGAAAAGTGTTTGCAGCCCGCTATCTGGCAACTCAAATAACTGTTCCATTAGGTATAGCAGTTAGTGGTGTGTTAGCTGACTACATATTTGAACCAGCAATGAAAACGGATGGTTACTTCGCTGGGATATTTGGTGGTGTGTTTGGTACTGGTGCTGGTGCTGGTATAGCGCTTCAAATAGCAATTCTTAGTTTTTGCAGCATCATAATCACTATTTTGGGATATAGTTTTAATCCACTACGAAATGTGGAAATTAATTTACCAGACCATGATGAATCCAGTAGAAAGTGAGATTAATTCCAGAAATGGCAAAAAAAAAATCCGTTTGAGGCAAATTTATTCTCTGAATATAGTTATCATTATAACTTAGTTTTTTTGTCGAAAAGCAATGTAAAAAAAGTAGGGAGAATATAAAATGGTAGATATCTTATTGACAGACGGTGATGATAATCGTACTTTTTCACCAGGAGAATTGCTACCTGGTTTTAGTATCTTTGGTTTGAGAGGAAATGATATTCTCACAGGCTCAAGTAGTAATGAGGTCATGCTCTTAGGCAAAGGTAACGATCAAGCATTCCTAGAGGAAGGTGATGACGAAGCTAATGGTAATAATGAACGAGATTTCATTATTGGAGGTGCTGGGAACGACACATTGAGAGGGGGCAAAGATCGGGATCTAATAGCTGGAGGTCAGGGAAATGACGTATTATTTGGTGACAGAGGTGCAGATGGGGTTATAGGGAATGAAGGTGCTGATACATTTGTATTATTCGCCGATGATACCGGTGACGGACCAGACATACTTCTGGATTTTAATGCTGCAGAGGGTGATAGGTTAGCACTTTTAGGTTTAAGACCAGAAGATATAGTTATAGAGGAGATACCTTTGCCAGGCAGAGAGCCTTTATTTGCATTATTTCCTCCTGGACTCTCTCTACAAGAAATACTACAGAATACACAAATCCCTCAAGACATATTTAATGTAGCTCCACCAGAACTAAGAAATTTTGAGCTTCAGACACCAAGTGGACAAGCTATAGCTCAAATATTCCTGACCACGGAAGCAGATATTAGGAATGGTTTGGTTGAATTTACTCAATTGTAAGAGAAGAAAATACTCGACTCTATAGCAATCCTATTTTATTCGTGGCAAAAATCTTACTGCTTTTTAGGCAACAGGCAACAGGCAGGAGTTTCAGCTTTTTTATTTACTTTTTAATTTGTCACAACCTATTTAGGATTGCTATAGTCTCAATTAAAGATTAAAAATCGCCTGAATTTTACTGTCATTTTAATTATGGCAAAATCTTAGAAAAAACTTAAATTGATATGTATAGCATTTCCCACCCTTTGTGAGGTACCGTTATTTCGATCCTCTTGAGAAGGGGGGAACTGGAAGTCCCACTTTTTAAGGGGGATGCACGGGGGATCGTTGACGTACCTCATGCCTACTCAAAAACGCTATAGTGATAAGGGTGCTTTTCTGGTAAATCACAGGAATTTTATGTAGTTTTACGAAAAAAATGGATTTAATAAAATCAAAAGTGAACGATGAATCAAGATTAAGGGAAATAGGGTTGGGTTTAGCCTTATCAATTCTCGTAGCAACACCAGCAAACTCAAAGGTACTGCCCCTTTCAAATCAGTTGACTCTATTAAATACCCAGACCAACAATCTATTTAATTCTATAAACAATTCAGATCGGGGAATCTACATTAATAATGTGGATAACATTTCAATACTACTGGATAATCTACCTCAAAAAGGAGATAATCAAAGATTTCCTATTTTGACAAATCAGATATCACCCTTAACACCCATATTAGAACAAAAATTATTAACAAAAAAACATCAGAAAAAATTTACTGGAAGATTTATTGATATATCTGTAAGTAGTACAGACAATGAAATCCCTCAAATCAATACATTAAAATTATCAGAATTAATAGCTTCTATACAGAATGAAAATTATCTAGAATTACCTACGAGTGGAAACTCTTTAACATTATTGCCTCCCATAGAAAAACGAACATTAATCAGTAGGCACGAGCTCCTGAAAAAAAAGCTAGAAGTTGAGGGATTAAAATCCCAAAATACAGAAAATAAAAACATAAAAGAGAAACATTTTCATGTAACTCTGGCAAATAAAAATCTCAATAAAAAAACCGAACAAAGCCAGAAAAGTTTTCAAGAAATACAAGGAATTACACCTGAATTATTTTCACAAAATCAAGCAGAAAAAAGTCTGAGTCATTTTAATTTGTCAACCCTGAAAATAGTCTCTAATAGTAGAGAAGAAAATGTAGCAAAACCGAATAATCAAATTGAACAAAAGCTAAACCAACAATCCTCAAAAATATTCCGCACTAATGAAATTCAACAGCCTCTGACCATCGCATCAGCACTATACCAACCAGATATAGTTATTACTAACTTTTCTGAAAATATCAGAATCGCCCAACAAATAATCCAAGTAACGAATATTGAAGTTAACACCACAGAAGAAGGTATAGAGATTGTATTAGAAACCCTGAATGGAGAAAAATTACAACTCAGGAGTTCTGTAGATGGAAATACTCTAATTGCTAATATTCCTAATGCCGTACTAGCTCTTCCAGATGCAGAAGAATTTTCAACTAGAAATCCCATCAAAGGTATTACTAATATTACAGCCAGAACAATAGATGGTAATAGTATTAGAGTAACGATAGAAGGAGAAACAGACCTACCAACAGCAGCCATAGTTTCTGCAGATGAAGGGCTAACTCTAAGTGTAAATCCTGTCACTGATGAAATAGAAGTAGTAATTAGTGCTACTCGTACTGGCAGAAAACAAGAAGATATACCCCGTAGTACAACAGTCATCAATCGTGAACAGATAGAAAGTCAAGGGGCAGTTAGTACTACCAATAGTTTGACAGATGTACTTGGCAGACTTGTTCCCGGTTATGGACCTCCTAATCAAGTAGAAAGAGGGGCTCGCGCTCAAAATATGAGGGGTCGTCCCGCATTAATTCTAATTGATGGAGTAGTTCAAAATTCAAACGTGAGTGGCTCGCGAGTGAATATTATCGATCCATCAGCCATCGAACGCATCGAAGTGATTCGCGGACCATCTTCTATCTATGGAACTGGAGGAAGTGGGGGAATTATTAATATTATTACTCGCGAACCTACAGAATTTAAACTTCAACAACAAACACGAGTAGGTATAAACGACTCTATAGGTGATGAAGCGTTTCCGGGGAATGGAATAGGTTACAACTCTAGCTATAGTTTTTCTGGGAATCAAGGAATATTTGACTGGCGGTTACAGACATCACTAAATCAGAATAATAGATTGTACGATGCTGACGGGGATGTAATTCCATCAAATTTTTTAGATGGAGCAAGGAGCTTAAATTTTCTGACCAAACTGGGGGTAGATATAAGTGAAGATCAAAAACTAGCATTTAATTATAACGTTTATAATGACCGCATCTTCTCAGAAAATCTTTCAGATCCTGCCATTGTATCAATTCCTGGTATCCAAAAAGCCAGAGAATTAAGATTGGGTAAGCTTGATTATGAAGAAATACCAGAAACGACAAATCATAATGTTAGTGCAACTTATAACGATGATAGTATTTTTTGGGGTTCTCAGCTTTATACTCAATTCTTTTTTCAACAAACAGATTCCACAAGTAAAGTTGGTGATAACAGAGAACTTATATCTCTGATATTATCTGGTATAGAAGTAGGCACCGACGCTCCTCTTGTTAGACAAGGCAGGCAAATTGAGAGCAAAGTGGGAACTAGATTTCAAATTAATACACCAATTGCTAATAATTCTGCAAGTGTACGGTGGGGTTTTGACTATACAAATGAAAGAAATGACAATAGGGAATTGTTTGCAGATCCAGTAGCTTTTGATGAAGACCGAGAAGTAAATATCACAGAAAGTCTCAGAACTTCTCCTAGTTTTGTATTAAATAGCTTAGGAATTTTTGCTGAAGGAAATTGGGATGTCAATCAAAAATTAATACTCAGCGGAGGTGCCCGTTATGAAAAAATCTATGCCAATATTGACGGGTGGCAAGCAAGTCCATTTGCGAATTTCGTTGATGTTTTGGCAGGAAATCCTTTGGATGAATTTGAAGGAAGTTCAAGCGATGCTTCAGATTTAGCCTTGAATTTTGGAGTTCTCTATAAGGCTTCATCAGCAATTAGTTTCTTTGCCAACTTTTCTCAAGGCTTTAGTATTCCTAGCTTGAGTTTTCTCAACAATAGTGACCCAGGAGACGTTAATGTTGCAATTGATGAAATATTGGAACCGGAAAAGGTAGATAATTATGAAATAGGGGTGCGTGGCACTTGGGACTCAGTGCAGTTTACTGTGGCAGGTTATTATAACCATGCTGATAAAGGACAAAATTTATTTCTGGTGCCTGGTGAGCTTATTACACAGTTTGTGAGAACTCCTCAACGAAACTATGGAGTAGAAGCTACTCTTGATTGGCAACCAGCTAATACCTGGAATCTTGGTGGCACATTGACTTGGATGGAAGGTGAGGGTGATTTTCTTGGAACAGAGCGTAGTTGGCAACCTTTGAGTACCTTGGAGGCACAACCGATGAAGTTAACATTTTATTTAGAGAATCAAACTTTGCGTAGTTGGAAAAATCGCTTACAACTGTTGTATGTAACTAATCGCGATCGAGCTTTTGATGATGGAGTAGACCAAGTTAGAATTGCCGGTTATACTACAGTAGATTTTATTAGTGTTCTTGATACTGGTTTTGGCAGATTGGAGGTAGGTATTGAGAACTTGTTAAACCATCAATATTTTCCTGTTGTTGCTCAACTCCGTTCTACAGACGTTCAAGAACAAAGGCATCTTGCAGCTCCCGGAAGGTCTCTTAGTATTCGTTATTTTCTGGATTTTTAGTGGTCGGTAGTCAGTAGTCAATAGTCAATAGTTAATAGTTAATAGTTAATAGTTAATAGGTATGAAGCACAGACATAACAAATTAAATATTCCCAGTGCGGGCATCTTGCCCGCGATAGCTTATCTCACCAAAGTGAAATCTGCTGTAAGTATATTTCGCTTGGCTACAACTTTTTTAATACTCACAACTTTAATCAGTTGTAGTTCTCCAGCTAAAAATTCTAGTGATACATTGTCTGAGGAGCAAAATACTAAAACTGCTACAGAAGAAACCCTAACTGTAACTGACTCCACCAATACTGAGATTGTTTTAGACAAAATTCCAGAGCGTATTTTGTGCCTTGATCCTGTCTGCCTGGATATTTTAGCTGAATTAGGAATAGAACCCGCCGGGATTTTACAAAATATGGCTGATTGGGTTCAAGAACCTCATATGTTTGGAGAGCAGGGTAAAAAAATTTCCAAAATTGCTAGTGTAGGTAATCTAGAGTCAAATTTGGAGCAAATTGTCCAACTCAAGCCTGATTTAATTATTGGCCTTCCTATACACAAGAAAACAAGGGAAGCACTCAAAGGAGTTGTTCCTTTCTATATGCTGGCAATTCCTACAACTTATTCAGAGGCGATCGCCAACTTGAAAACAGTTGGACAACTGACAGAGAAGAATATTGAAGCTGAAGCAGCTGCTCAAAAATTTCTGGATAAATTAGCAACTTACAAAGCTAAATCGCCGAAAAATCAAAACTTTCTCTTGATACATAGTCCAGCAGGAAATTTAAATATATTTACAGACAAAGCTCTCAACTGTCGGTTCCTGAATCAAATTGCTAATTGTTTGTCTCCTGAATATGATAGTAGCTTGCTTCGAATACATGGTGGTGTTCCTTTTTCTCTAGAAAGACTTACAAAATTGGAACCGGACGTGATTTTTATCTCCTCTTTTGATGTTGATAATTATAAAGAATTTGTAAATTATTCAGATAGTCCGTTGTGGCAAGAGTTAACAGCAGTAAAAAAACAACGGGTTTATGGTACTAACCCATTTAAAATTATGGCTTTTGGAACTCGTGGTTTAGGTCTGTTGTTGGATCAAACTATGCCTAAGATTTATCCAAATTTATTTTCGGATCAATTAGTGAGTGAAGAGTAGGGAATTGTTTGTCAGTAATGATAGTGTTTTACTACCTTCAAATAACTATTTTTTTTTTATCTTATAGCGGTTTTCACAAAGGTAGACTACAAAACTTATTCCTTCTTGCTTTAAACCCAAATCTCTGTACTCTATATTAATGAAAACTGCTATAATTTCAAGTAGGTATTTCGATTGTAAACTCAGTTCCTTGTGAAGGACTAGAAACACATTTTAATAAACCCTTGTGCTTTTCTACTACTATATTATAACTAATTGACAGTCCTAAACCTGTTCCTTTGCCAATAGGTTTTGTAGTAAAAAAAGGGTCGAATAGTTTAGATTGAATATTTTTTGGAATTCCCATTCCATTATCACATATCTTAATCATAACCCATTTTTCATCTATTAATTTTGTCATCACTCTAATTTGAGGATCTAAGTTTTTCCCTTTAGCTACAGATTCTTCTAAAGCATCAATCCCATTAGCTAAGATGTTCATAAATACCTGATTTAATTGACCAGGATAACACTCAACTTGAGGTAAATCAGCATATTCTTTTAAAACTTGAATAGTTGGACAATTTGGCTTTTCTTTCAATCGATGATTTAAAATTAATAAAGTGCTGTCAATACCAGAATGAATATCCACTGGTTTCATATCTGCTTCATCCAAGCGAGAAAAATTTTTCAAAGACTTAACTAATTCACAGATACGGTCAGTTGCTATGTGCATTGAATTTAATACTTTAGGTAAATCTTCAGTAATAAATTCTAATTCTATTTCCTCTATTTTTTGTAATATTTCTACTCCTGGGATTGGAAATTTTTGTTGATATAGATTAACTAAATCTAGTAAGTCTTTAGTATAATTATTTGCCGGATATATATTACCCTGAAGGAAATTAATGGGATTGTTAACTTCATGGGCAATACCAGCTACTAATTCACCTAAACTAGATAATTTTTCAGCCTGAAATAATTGAGTTTGTGTCTCAGTCAGTTCATTTAAAGTTTGTTGTAGTTTGTCTGCTTTTTCTCTTGATTCAGCTTCCGATTTTTGCAGAGCAGTTATCAGTTTCTGGCGTTCTGTAATATCAGTAGCGACGCCAATCACACCAAATATTACATCATTCTCTCCTTTTAAAGGAGACCATCTAGTATTAAAAATTAAATCCCCAAACTGAGCAATTGCTTCAGCATTGTCTCCTCTTAAAGCAGAATTATTAGCCTCCAAAAGTTGAGGTTGATCTTGGTAGACATCATAAATAGATAGTCCTAATATTTCATCTAATTGTTTACTTGTTAGTTTAACATTTTTACCTTCAAACAAGGTGAATATACCATTACAATTTAGGGTAAATAAAATAATTGGAGCATTTGTAATAATAGTTCGCAATTGCTGTTCTTTATCAGATAAAACTTGGGTCATTACTCTAGCTATTGCTGTAGCTCGATATTGAGTAGTAGTCATAGACCAAGTTAAACCAAACAGAAGACAACTAATGGTTAAACCATTCGCCAGTATCAGTATAGACTTTTGTTGCTTTATTTTTTCTAGTTTCCTTTCTGCATAGTCTGTTGATGGCTCTGTTGAACTAACAGAAACTCTATCGGTTCTTTGCCAGACGACCCATGTTACTCCCAGTGATAATATTAGTAATAACCAGGGCAACCATTTTAACAATAGCTGTAATTTAGATGGAGATGAATCGGAATCAAAATTTGGGTTAAGTGACATTATAGTGTATAATTGTTTGTGGATTAATTAATGAGAAAAAGTTATTGATAAGATAATTAACTAATTGAATAGACACTCAATGCAGTGAATCTACCTGAAATTGGCTATTGAGAAACTTTTAAAGTTAAATACCTACAGTACACCCATTATTATAATAGATAATTATTCTCAATAATGTATTTTGTGATTTAGATTTATGAGGAGACAAAAAACAACTTGCGGTCTGGAAAAATAATCAAGCAAATGAAACAAAATTCTCGTGTCAGTCAATTACCTAAACAAAACTCACGGTCTCAGCGTTTACTAACCGCAGGTTTACTGGTAAGCATATTAGTATTAATAGTCTGCTTAATTATTAGTATAATCACCGGCGATGCTGAAATTCCTCTGGAAACTGTCTACAAAACATTTACAGCATTCGACGGTTCCACAAACCAACTAATTATCCGCACTCTGAGAGTGCCTCGCAGCTTAATCGCAATGTCAGTCGGAGCTTCCCTGGCTGTAGCGGGTAGTATCATGCAAGGATTAACTAAAAATCCTCTAGCTAGTCCAGGAATTCTAGGAATAAATGCAGGAGCAGTTTTAGCTGTAGTATCCGCAAGATTGATTTTCGGCTCCGACTCAGCAAATATTTATCCTACTTTTGGCTTTTGTGGAGCAATTGTAACAGCACTAACTGTTTATTGGTTGGGATCTCTAGGTAAAGGTGGCCTTCAACCTGTTAAGTTAACTATTGCGGGTGCAGCTATAACTGCTCTTCTTAGCTCTTTAACTACAGCAATACTAATTCTCGATCAAAATAGGTTGGATGAAATTCGATTTTGGCTAGCTGGATCGGTTGCCGGAAAAGACTTCGATGTATTTTTGCAAGTGTTGCCCTATCTTTTGATAGGATTAACCATAGCTTTTTTCCTTGCACGACAAATTACTCTTCTGACATTAGGAGAAGATGTAGCAATAGGTTTAGGAGTACAAACTGTCTGGGTGAAAGTTGGTGCAACTATCTGTGTGGTTATCTTAGCAGGATGCTCTGTATCAATAGCAGGTGCAATTGGTTTTATTGGATTAGTAGTTCCTCACATTGCCCGCCTTTTAGTTGGCATTGATTATCGTTGGATTATCCCTTACGCTGCAATTTTAGGTAGTATTTTGTTACTCTTAGCTGATATTGCTGCCCGTCTGTTACTAAAACCTATTGAAATTCCTGTAGGAATAATGACCTCCTTAATTGGGGGTCCTTTTTTTATATATTTAGCTTTATCAAAGGTTAAGAGATGAAAGAACGCTGGTTAGTTATCCGCCCTCAACAATTTCCAATCTCATGGCGTGTGGAACGACGAGTACCAATTGTCTTGTTGGTTTTGGTAGTATTAACCCTGGTAACTATGATCTTAAATGTGAGTGTCGGCGAATATCCGATACCACTACTAGATGTATTCAAAACAATAATTGGTTTAGAAACAGGCAATACAGATTATTCGTTTGTTGTTAATACCCTACGTCTACCACGAGTATTAATATCAGTAGGTGTAGGAATGGGATTAGCAGTATCGGGGGCAATTCTACAAAGCTTAATCCGTAATCCTTTGGCAACTCCAAGCATTATTGGCGTGAATGCTGGAGCAAGTTTAGCTGCTGTAGTAGTAATTGTACTTTTGCCGAATGCTCCTCTATTTGCAATACCTATTTCTGCCTTTGGTGGAGCGATCGCTATTTCGATTCTCATTTACCTACTTGCTTGGGAAAAAAGGAACTCAACTATGTATTTAGTTTTGATTGGTATTGGTTTAAATACCATTGCCACTGCCTTAACTACTGTAATGGTGACATTCGGTGAATTAAATAGTGTTTCTCAAGCTTTAATTTGGATTACAGGTAGTGTGAGTGGTCGCAGTTGGGAATATATTTGGCCATTACTGCCCTGGTTATTCATATTTTTACCGTTGGCAATTTTCCTGGCAAAAGACCTCAATGCCTTATTTTTAGGAGAAGAAGTAGCTATAGGTTTAGGTATTCCCCTTGACTGGCGACGCAGTTTGTTATGGTTAACCAGTGTTGCTTTAGCTGCTGCTTGTGTAGCAACGGCAGGAGCAATAGCATTTGTTGGGTTTATTGCACCACATTTAGGTAGGCAGTTGGTAGGCCAATCCCATGAAGGTCTAATTCCGACTGCTGCAATGATTGGTGCATTTATTGTAGTCTTGTCAGACTTAATTGGCAGAGTATTATTTGCCCCAACAGAAATTCCTTGTGGCATAATTACTGCCATTATTGGTGCGCCTTATTTTCTTTATTTATTGTATCGGAGCCAGAGATGATTGACTCAGAAAACCCAAAAAGTGCTTTAACTACTCGAAAGCTGACTGTTGCTTATAACAATGGACAACCTATTGTGCTGAATTTAGATTTGGCAATTCCCAGAGGTAAGATTACTGTGATAGTTGGTCCTAATGGTTGTGGCAAATCAACTTTGCTCAAAAGTTTGGCAAGATTGATCAAACCTATTAGTGGTACTGTTTATTTAGATAGTAATTCTATATTTAAGTTATCAACAAAGGAAGTAGCAAAACAATTGGCTATTTTGCCTCAAAGTCCTACTGCTCCAGAAGGTTTGACAGTGGAAGAGTTGGTAGCTCAGGGGAGGTATCCTTATCAGAATTGGTTACAACAATGGTCTATTGATGATGAGAAAATCACTCAAGAAGCTTTGGCCACGACAGGACTTTTGGAGTTAGCAGAGCGATCGCTAGATTCTCTATCTGGAGGCCAAAGGCAACGAGCTTGGATTGCGATGGCCTTAGCTCAGGATACAGAAATTTTATTGTTGGATGAACCAACTACTTTTTTGGACTTAGCCCACCAGATTGAACTTCTGGATTTGCTCTACGATTTGAACCATTCTCAGGGGCGGACAATAGTTATGGTTCTGCACGATCTGAATCAAGCTTGCAGATACGGGGATAATTTGATTGTGCTACGGGATGGCCAAATTGTAACTCAGGGTCATCCAGAGCAAGTCATGACTGTGGGAATGGTTCGTTTAGTATTTGGTCTAGAGTCTCAAATTATTCAAGACCCTGTAACTGAGACACCAATGTGTATACCGATGGGACGTAAGGCAAAACAAAAGGTGTAATTTATCTTATAAAGATTTAATACAAAATTTTAGAAATTTAATACAAATATTATAAAGACTTTACAAATTAAAAATATTTGTATATAATCTTTTAACAATTAGATGAGAATTCTTTTCATTTAGTTTATAGTAATAAGACCATACGGTAAGTTTTGCTCACGCAGAGCTTTCCGGCAAAATGTTATGCAAACGTTTTCTATGTCTAATAGAAGCCCTGTTTTTGAGATGAACAGCGTTGGCATGACTTGTAATGTAAAAATACAAACTTACCAAAAAATGATTTCGTTAAAATCCTACTACTACCTAATAAATAAGGGAAAAGGATGCTCCCACTGTTAATAAAATGACTCAACTATTTCAGACTACTAACAATAATCTCAGTGACTGTCGTTTTTGTTCTGAGATATCAAAAGCTAATGGAGAAGACCCCATAGGGACAGCATCAACTTGTGACCACTGGTTAATTATTGAAATAGCACAACCCTGGTCTGAACAAGCTTTTATGGAAAATCCTCAACTTAAACCAGTGCTTGGTTTAATTTTCCAAGCAATAAAAGATGGGGTGAAGTTAAAACCAATGGCGATCGCTCCAGACCGCGAATATTCCCAAGCTGGTTATACTCGCATACTATATTATTACCGCCCTGGTGAATTATTTGCCGAGTATGAGAAGCAAGAATATATTGTACCTGATGCTCTGATGAGTCAGTTACTAATTTCTTTGCTCAAGCAACTACAGCAACAACCAAACGAACTGGAAAATTTTCAGCAATATCAACAACAAACTAGTCATATTAGAGAAATGCTAGTTTGTACTAATGCCAATGTTGATGTAGCTTGTGGTAGGTTTGGCTATCCTATTTATAAAAAGTTGCGTTCTGAATATGCTGCTACTTCTCAAGGAAGTTTACGAGTTTGGAGATGTAGTCATTTTGGTGGTCATCAGTTTGCACCAACATTAGTCGATCTGCCTGAAGGTCGTTATTGGGGACACTTAGAAGCAGAAATGCTCGATCTACTGGTATTGAGAAATGGTTCAGTATCAGGTCTGCGCCAGTATTACCGAGGTTGGGCAGGTTTAAACTCTTTTGCCCAAATTGCCGAACGGGAAATATGGATCCAAGAAGGGTGGAATTGGTTGAAGTATCCTAAAGCAGGTCAAGTGTTGGCATTTGATGAAGAAAAACTCAAACATCTCAGTTTAGAGGAAGCAAAAGCAGAAGCAAATTGGGCATTAGTGCAATTAGAATTTCTTGTTGATAATAATAGCAACTTGAAAAAAGTTTATGAAGCAAAGGTGGAAGTTAAGGGTGAGGTGATGAGTGCTTTGCGTTCGAGCGATGATATGGAATTAACAGCAGTTAAGCAATATCATGTGAGTTCTTTGGTAAAAGTAAGTTGACGCTCATTCTTGATACTTATTTTTTTTCAGATATAGTTCTGATAATTAATAACAATACTGTAGATTTGGTTTAAGTCGGAAACCAAACAAAGACAAAACAGATAATAGTTTTTTGGTTATCCTAATGCTTAATCAAACCTACAATTTACAAACCTTTTATTATAAGCATTTAACCTAATATGATATTATTTTATATTGTTCTATTTTATCAAAATTCTTAATGCTTAATATCTGTAATAATTTAGTAAGCAAAACTATGTCATAGCCAGTTTTTGGGAATTTGGTATTAGTGGATATATATAATTTTTAAATGAGACATGAAAATGTCTAGGCGTTTTTTGTGTTAGAAAATGTGATTCATAATCCTGAAATGTCAAAGAAATGATATTTAGGTTTTTTCTAATTACTACTGACTACTACTAACTATTAACTATTAACTACTGACTAGTAAAAAAATGAAATATTTAACAACAACAGAATACCAAGAGCTATATCAGAAATACTTAAAAACAGGTAAAATTATTTCTTATTCTGATGATTTTGAAACTTTTCTCAGAATTCAAGCGGAACAGGAGTTGGGAGTAGGATACGAAAGAACAATCCAACTGCGCCCTGGATTAAAAATAAATATTAGTGGCGGAAAAGCAAAATATACTTTTGCTCGAGAAATTCAACATCATGCTTCCATGCCATTAATATTAGCTTTCCAACTTGCGGGAACTTATCGAGTATGGACAGAAGGCATTGGAGATGACTACTATTGTGAAAAAAGTGGAGAAAATTATTTATTTTTTCTTCCTGGTACAAAAGAAATAGAAGAAATACCAACCGGAGAAAATTTAGAAAGAATTAGAATTATTGTAGAACCAGATATTTTCAGAAATTTTAGTAGTAGTCAACTTGATTTAATGCCCAGTGAATTAAAAGCATTAATTGCTAATTATTCACCGCAAATTTTTCATCGGAATGTTGGAGCAATAACTCCAGCAATGCAGCAAGCATTACAACAAATTATTAATTGCCCATATCAAGGTATGGCAAAACAAATTTATTTAGAAAGTAAGGCACTAGAATTAATAAGTTTACAGTTAACACAATTAATACAAAGTCAGTCAGAAATTATTTCATCTAGTTTTCTACAACCGGATGATATTGAAAGAATTTATCAAGCAAAATCTATTTTAGAAGCAAATTTAGACAATCCACCATCCCTAATGGAATTAGCTAAAAAAGTACAGCTTAATGATTATAAACTTAAACGAGGTTTTAAGGAAGTTTTTGGTACAACTACATTTGGATACTTGCAAAAAATCAGAATGGAGCAGGGAAAAAATCTCTTAGCAGAGCGAATGTTAACTGTTGCTGGAGTAGCTCAAACTGTTGGTTATAAGAGTCCAAGTCGGTTTTGTGACGCTTTCAAAAAACATTTTGGTATTACTCCTAGAAATTACAGAATGAGTTTGAATTTCTAAATCGACAAAACAGGCAAAACAAATCCGTTATTGGCAAAACTAATCTCTGGAATTATATCATGTCCGGTAGGATCGGTATTGTATAGAGAAGTTAAGGAAGAAGGAAGAAGGAAGAAGAAAAGGAAAAGCCTTACATAAGGTAAATATTTCCCCAACTTTTACACAAACGATACCAGCGGACATGATATTAAATAGGATTAGGTACTGTTTTTTCAGTAGCATTGACAACACCAGCAAACTCAACAACAATACCTATTTTTAATCAAGAATTTAATTTATATAGCATCCGTGTTAATACAATTAAAAATATAGTTATCAAACCTATAGGAAAATAGTTTCAGTGATATTTGGTGGAGTTTCCGCTTTAGTGCTGACAACTCTTATAAGTTGCAGTCCTTCTCAAAAAACAACATCAACAACAGAGACTATTACAGATTGAAGTGACCAAATAGTGTCGCAGTCCTCAATTCCTTGAATAGTCTAGGGATATTAATGATAGCTAGTGGGGGCAATTAAATATGATCGGACTATATATTGCGACTACCACACATCCTCTAGGAAACTGAAGAGATGCGATCGCCTGAAAGCGAGGAATTTTTGACCTAAATCCATACTGGCAAAATTCTTGAAATCCTTGCCCTGTATTATATCAAATCCGGTAGTATCGGTATAAAAAAGCAGAGAAACCGGGTTTATATAAAATGCCCACTATACTGATATCTGTCTCCCATAAACCCGGTTTCTTATAACACCGAAGCCAACGGATTTGATATTACATGAAAAATATTCAAAATTTCTACTATAACCTGCGGAATATGAGTTCAAAGATTGTGGTACTGCTCTATAAAACCGACATAAAACGTCTCTCTTGGTGCGCGTTCCCTTGCGTCTTACGCCGACGCGGGGTCGCACCGCATAAAAAGTGATATTTTAATGTTTACTTCCTGCTTCTACTGAGACCGTCGGCGGTTTCTCATCCACAGGCATTCACGACCGAGCCGATCGCATCTCTCAAATTAATTGAGGCATTCAAGTCTCGATCAATTGATAGACCGCATTCTGGGCAATCATAAGTTCTCAAATGCAAGGGCATATCCTGGAGATGACCGCAATTAGAGCAAGTTTTTGATGATGGGAAAAATCTATCAACTACCACTAGCTCAGAACCGTACCATTCGCACTTATATTCTAGCTGTCGCCTGAATTCATAAAATCCTTGGTCGGCTATAGATTTCGCCAGCTTGTGGTTAGCTAACATTCCGCTTACATTCAAATCTTCAATTACTACACTGCCGTGGTTTTTGGCTAAGTATGTTGTTAATTTATGAACTGCATCTTTGCGGATGTTGGCTACTCGTCTATGGAGCCTAGCTATCTTTAGTTGTGCTTTTCTCCAATTAGCAGAGCCAATATTTTTATTACGGTTAAGGTATTGTAGTCTCGAAAGCTTCGCTTCAAACTTACGGTATGACTTTACACTTTCAAATACTTTTCCATCACTTAAAGTTGCTAAGGTTTTTACTCCTAAATCTACACCTATAACATCAGTTTTTTTGGGTGTGGGAGTAGGAGTAAATTCATAGCTGCAACTTAAATACCATTCACCTGCTTGTCTACTAATAGTTATTTTTTGAGTTGTAGCTTCAATTGGTTCATAAGTTTTGACAATACCAATAAAAGGTAATTTATGAGACCAACCATTAAGTTTTATTGGCTTTCCAGAATTATCAATTGTGAAGGAATCAGACCTACCTTTCTTCTTAAATCGTGGACGTTTGCCCAATCCTTGGAAGAACCTCTTAAATGCTTCACCCAAGTTTCGGAAAGCATATTGATAAACTTTAGATGACAAGTTTTTCATCCAGGGGTAGAGGGGTTTGGTGTGATTAGTAAAAACCTCTCTCAATTTACGAGGGTTGGGTTTGTAACCATCTGTGTAAGCAGCATTCCATAAACTTAAACCCCAGTTGTAGCACCACCTCGAATAACCAGCGTGTTGTGCCAAGAGCGTTTTTTGTTGATTATTTAATTTGAGTTTGGTTCTAATGGATTTCATGGAGATTGAGCGCAGCCTGTCTAATGGTGTGCTTAAATACGTATTATATCGTTATTCGTTGATTAAGTCAATGCTCCTCTAGATATAGTGATATTTATAAGTAAACTCCTTTCACTGTCAGAACTATAATTGCAAAAATAACTACTTGTACACCACTACCGAAAATTGAATCAGGCTAAATTTTCATAAGCTACCCTGTTATCAAAGAGTAATTCAAACTATGTCAAAGATTAATACGCTGTACAATCGTTGATTTTTTATGATTAATTAAAATTAAATAGGTGTATTTGTAAGTTTTGGATTTTCCATTGCACCTCTAACTATGAGTTCATTGATTGATATTTTAGGTTGGCGAAATACTTGGCTAACAATGGCAGGAGTTGTTGGTATTGGTATGAGTTTAATAGGATGGTTTTTTTATCATGTGTAGCTAGTAAGTATATTCTGATTAATAATGGAAAGTTATTACGACGGGGAAATCATGAGACAAGATTTATTGGCACAGAATTAGTGAACTTTCGTTGGCAAAACATTTATTATCCTATTGGGTATGCTTTTAAATTAAGCCTTGACGAAATGTGAAGCTAATAAATAGAATATTGTTCTCCAATCAATCTGATCTGCGTCAAGCTTGAGGGTTGCTCAAAATCTCCGTGACAAAAACAACTTCTAAATTCTGACTTCATTATTCCCGCCAATATTGCGGATCGTCCAAACTATCTGCACAGATAATTTTTCCTCTAAAATTTCCAATTATTCCCGGACGCAATTCTTGAACCATCCAAGCATCCGCGTTTTTTTCTGGTATGGGATAGGAAGGCTCAAACCCAAGATTACCTGCTGGTATAAATCCGTGTCTCGGATAGTATGTGGGATGGCCAAGAACAAAAACGAGGTCTACTCCAGATTTGGATAAAATATCTAATCCGTTTTCAATGAGTTTACCCCCAATACCTTGTCTTTGAACATCGGGCATAACAGCAAGGGGACCTAGAATTGAAAGTGATAAGGGTACATTTGGTTCCAGAGTAACTCTACTGAAAAAAATATGTCCTACTGCTCTATCTCCTTGGAAAGCAACGAGAGAAATAATCGGTTGAGCGCTATTGTCCCCAAGAAGCTTTTGCACAATTTCAGCCCCGTCTTCTGAACCAAATGCAGCACGTTCGACAGATAGTATATTATCTAAATCTGAATCTAAAGCTTTTCTAATAATCATTATCTTTTTAATAATTCAATGGTATTTTTTTGTCTCAAAATAGCAGTAATATCATGTCCGGATAATCAGTGATAAAAAAGTATATGGTTTGTAGTTGGGCTTTAGCCCGAACTGTAGATAGGGCTAAAGCCCAACTACAAGCTTTAATTATAACTATATCAACCGGACATGATATAAGTAGGGCGATCGCTAATATAGAATCTGGATAATTACTATAGCTCAGTCATTGCGACTGGAACGGAGTGGAAGGAAGCAATCTCAGAGGCGCACGGAGATTGCTTCCTATCATCGCCATGAAAACTGTTCAACCGGATTCTATATAAGAATCTAAATATTTTCTTATTCACTTCTGACTTTTGACTTCTGACTTTTGACTTAAAATATATGTTAACACGTTACAAAAATGGTTGAAAAAATGGGTTATTGTTGAGGACGTGAAGTTAATAAACTAGATAAAATCTACTTTTCAGCACATCTAAACCCCATTTAACAAATACATAATGTTGACAATTATCGGTTGCGGTAATCTTAACCGTAGTGATGATGGGGTGGGAGTAATTATTGCTCAACGCCTGCAACAATATTTGGTGGCACATCCTGTTCCTAATGTCCGGGTTTATGACTGCGGTACTGCAGGAATGGAAGTAATGTTTCAAGCGCGGGGTACTCAGCAACTAATTATTGTGGATGCTAGTGCGACAGGTTCGGAACCAGGTGCAATATTTAAGGTTCCTAGTTCTGAGTTGGAAGCACTGCCAGAACCTAGTTATAGTTTGCATGATTTTCGTTGGGATAATGCTCTGGCGGTAGGTAGAAAAATCTTTCAGGACGATTTTCCTAAAGATGTAATTGTCTATTTAATAGAAGCTGAAAATTTAGATTTTGGTCTAGAACTTTCCCCTATAGTTCAGGGTTCTGCTGATAAGGTTTTTCAAGAACTTATAAACAGTTTTGACAGCAAAATATAGAAGAGAAAAAATCTCTTTCTATCTGCAAAGTAATTAAAATCAAGGAAGTTATTATGGAAGAACAAAGACAAGAGCAATATTATGAATTAATTGATAAATTAGTTAAATGCCCAAATGGGAAAGAGCCTGATGTTTTAGATGAAAATCTTGAGCTTGTTGATGCAGGTTTTGTTTCAGTTTTAATGCAAGTTGGTCAAGCACAAATTCATCATGGAAATCAAGATGGAGCTAAATTTTTATTCCATCTTGCTCGTGAATTAGCGAAACAATTAGGATTGTATCCTGATCCAAATACTTCAGAAGTTCCTGCCCAGTAAATCAGAGTGTGGGAAGTGTGGGGATTTTGGGTTTCATCTCCTCTTCTTCCTAAATTATTAACTTACGATCAGGACTTATGCAAAACCGCCGTATCTAGTAGAGACGAATACCCATTCGTCCCTAAAGGTAGCGTGTGACTCAACATTTTGTGTAAGTCCTGATGATACTTTGAAATAGATATGGCACTAAATAGATAGTTATTTATAGTTATAGTTAATATTATGTTTTCTCAAAAAGAAGCAGAAAAATTAGCAATTGATTTTTTGAGTAATGATTGGGAAGTTCCCGATACAGAACAAGATTGGTTTACTATTAGATATGCTCGACAAGAACCTAGTTGGTATATTGTTGAAGTAGGGATAGAAGGATGTCCTGACTATTGGATTCTTCAGGTTTATGATACTGGTGAATGTGACCCTTGTTATACTTTTGTATCTCCTTTAAGTGGTTCTCAAGATACAGATGATTTGCAGGAATTACCAGAATCTATTGCTAAGGCGATCGCCTTTGAACGTGGCTCTCAAGAAATTGCTCCGACAGCCAAAGTTTGATCTAGATTGAAGCATGAAGCAGTTGAAATAATAATCCTAGGGTGGGCAAATTGAGATTCTTAACCGTTTCACGGAAGTCAAAAGTCATGCATCGAGTGCTAATTCGTGAGGTTCCCATTTCCTCCGGAAACGCTCTGCGAACAGAATATAAGATGCACATCTGACAGTTAAAAGTAAAAAGTAAGATTTAATAGACAAAAAACTTTGTTATTCAGCAGTTTCAAGGGATTATTTGACAAAATAACTTTGAAACTATTTGTTACATCTTTAAAGTGAAATGGTATTATTTACTAACAATAAACCTTTGTATACTTGCCTACCTTATCTTTATGGCTAGATAACAACAATAAATATTAAAATAATATAAATAATTAAGATGGTTATTAATGTAGATTGATATATTAATATAAATAAATTAAATAGTGAAAAAAACGAAATATTTTTGTTAAAAATACTAGCTATTAAAAACTGTGGTTCAAACTATTAGTGATACCAGCGTAAAAGCAGCTCTAAATGCTATAGAGTCAGAGTCGGCAAATGTTGTAGAAAAAATTCAAATGCTAATTGATATGGCAACTGGACTGCAACAAAAACCAAAAGATGCGAAACAACTACATGATGCTATTTGCCTATACCAACAAGCTATAGAATTATCTAGCCAGAATTATGCTCTACTGCAAGCAAAAGCATTAGCAGGAATGGCAACAGCTTTGAGAACAATGCCGGGAGAAGGACCAGATTTATTGCTAGAGGCAAAAGAAGCTTATGAAACTGCCCTAGAAATATTACGGGAACAAGGTGCACCGGAAGAAGTAGCAGAAGCGGAAATGAACTTAGGGTTAGTATTACAAGCATTAGTTCCCTATAATTTGGCAACAATGCAACAGGCAATACAGGTATCTCAACGGGCGTTGTCAACATTTACAGCAGATAAATACCCCCAAGAATATGCTATATTGCAGAATAATATCGCGATCGCCTATTTGTCGATGACTCTTTCTCCAGAAAGGGAAAGTATGCGACAAGCAATGGCAGTACAATCATTTGAGGAAGCATTAAAAGCAGTTAACCTGATCGAACATCCAAAGGAATATGCGATGTTGCAAAATAACCTCGCTAATGCTTTGCAATATCTCCCCAGTCTGCATCCGATAGAAAATAATTTGCGGGCGTTGACTGCATACAATGAAGCCTTGAAAGTTCGTACTGCTAAAGATACACCATTAGAGTATGCGACAACTATCTCTAATAAAGCCAACCTGCTATATAATTTACCCGATAACCCAAAACATCCAGAAGCAGGAAATTACCAAAATTTGCTCCAGGCAAAAAGTCTTTATGCAGAAGCACAAGAAATTTTTTGTCAGTATAGCGAAGTAGAAAAAGCGAATGTAGTTTCGGAGGCATTATCAGCAGTCGAAGCTGAATTATTGCTGTCTGAATCTAAACTTACCAACTCCTAAGAAATAGGAGATTTCAACATAATTAGGAGGATAAAAATGAGTAATTTACTCACCACTATCAATACTCTAATTACAGACTTGGATGCAATACCAAGCATTCACATTTTTATCAGTAATTTAGCTGCAGGAGAAATTACAATACTCACTGCCATCTTTTGGCTTGCAGTTGCTAGCGGAATTTCAGTTATTGCTGGTGCTATTGGTGGAATATGGTTAGCAGGAAAAGATTTAGGTTATAGTCTAGCTGCAATGATTGGCGGTTTGTTTGGTCCTGCTGGTGTAATTCCGGCAGTTGTTGTTGGCTTGGCAATTTTGAAATTTGTTTAAGTGCAAGAGCAAGAGATTGATTTTGAGACGGATGCAGAGATTTTGAATGTCATTGTGAGTGGAGCGTCGCGTAACGTGGCAATCTCAAAGTTTGGCATTGTTTCCCTAATATGCACCCTACTCTATAAATTGAAAATAGGAGTTAATTATTATGTTAGAAGTCGGTTGGTATAGTACAAAGTTGTTACTAAAAGGTAAACTGCTACGGGATCCATTTTACTTTTTCAAACAAGTAGCTTTAGCAACTGCAGTTGGTGCTTCAATCTTAATAATAATGGCACAAATAGAAACAACATTATTGCTGCCAATTATTATTTCTAGTCTAGCAACTGGAATTGCTATGCCATTTCTGCTCAAAGATGTGAAATTGCAATAGGGAGCAAAAATGACTCAAGCCAAAATTCCCTTGCAAGAGTCTGTTAGTCTAGAATCTCTGGTATCTGACATTACCCACTTTGAACAGGCGATCGCTCATTGGGATGAAAATCAAAAGTCAGTAGTTGAGGGGTTGAAAAATGCCATTGAAGCATTACACAAAGAAGCCCTAACCAGATTAATTCGTAGTGTTAAACAGGAATCTATGCCAGCATTGCGTCAGGCAGTGCAAGATGAGGTAGTTTATGGTTTATTGCGTTACCATGAATTGGTTAAACCACCAACACCACCCTTAGAAACTCGGGTTCAACAGGCGTTAGATGAAATTCGCCCAGGTTTGCAAAGCCATAATGGTAATGTGGAGTTAGTCGCTATTAAACTGCCGGATACTGTGGAAGTAAAATTAGTGGGAAATTGTAGTAACTGCCCTGCTTCGACATTAACCATGAAAGATGGTATTGAACAGGCAATTAAAACCCACTGCCCAGAAATTAAAAATGTAGTTTCTATTTGACCATAAATTTAGTAGAGCGTCCACTACGAACAGCTAAAATGTAGAATTTATGGCACTGCTACACCCCTAGAAAAACCCCCTAATTGATCTATGGATTCTCAATTAGGGGGTTTTTTTCATTACACTTACACTTAATAATCTATATAGTAGAAAATCCAAAGGTTAAAATGGAAAGAGGCTTATTGTGGTTGCCCTTATTGGGTGTGTTTATCTGGTTAGCTTGGGCAGGTTGGAATGAGTATCAAAAGTTGGAAGCTTACCGTGCTTGGGCAGAATCTTTTGAGAAAGCAAAATATGATATTTATGCAGTATTGGGTCAAAATGGTGAAAGCATAACTTGGGGAAAACCTACACGCAAGGGACCTATTAATTTGGAGACCTTTTCTTTGTCAGATGTACAAACGCTACAATTATTAGTTAATAATAAGCTAGTAGATCCGGAAAATCCACCCGATCAAGGTAAAGTAGTTTTGGAGTTTATTTTTTCTGATTCTAAAAATATCCAAATTCCCTTTACAGATATTGATTTAGCTCTTAATTGGTGCAAATATTTAAACCAAAAATTGTAGTAGTTGAAGTAAACTTTAGTAAATTTTCCTGTTGTCTTAAAAAAATGTCGGAACATTCCATGGCAAACTGTTCAAGTTTTTGTTAAAGGCAACAGGGAATATAAAACCTAAATGATTTTTAGCTTACCTCCGTATAAGTTTAATGATTTTTTAAGGATATTTAATAAAGTAAAGCTTAGTCATACCAATTCACTTTAAATATGTCACAAATATTTTCAACCTTTAGATATGAAATAATTTCCTGAAATTACTCTAATGTGAAAGTTTTGACCTGATCAAATCTTACTTTTGAGTTTTGAAGTAGCATTCAGCACTCAGCTACCCTCCCTGCGAACTTCAGCAATTAGCTTCTCAAGGTGTATAATAGAGGATACTCAAGAGAAGCATCTCCGCGTCTACAAACCCCTATTAACACCCACCACTAATTTTTTAAAATTATAGTGGGATACCGTTACCCTTGAATTTTTAGCTGACAGTTAGTTAAATCTCCTACTCCCTACACTCTAAAAAAATGGTATTAAAATTTCTGAAAACAGTTAGTAAAGCAGTGGCAGAAGCAGCCAAATTTATTACTCTTAAAAAAGATGGGAAATCTACAAATATAGTAACTATAAAAAATCCAGCTTTAACCAAACGACAAAAGAATATTCAATTAGAACAATTAAAACTAGAATATATCCAAAATCAAGATAACTTTGATTTAGAGCAACTGAGTCAAGATCATTCTGAAGAATTACAGGCATTTATTCAAATTGCCGAAACTGCAAAACTCGAAACAAATATCGATTTTCAAAGATGGCTGTTAGAACAAGAAAAAGCAATTCAAATAGAAATACTCAAACAAAACCATGAACTCCAACGAGAATTACTCGCCTACCAACGAGAAACTTCTCTACAAATTATAGAAGAACAAAAAAGATTAGAAAATTCTCCTATTTGGTTAGTTGCTACTGACATTCTCAACTCTCATCTAGAGGAAGAAATTATGCCTCTGCGAGTTTTCTTTGATCCCCCAAAACTCGTATTCGATAGAATTAACGAAGCTAATAATTCACCTAATTTTTTTCCTAATATTGAACTGACTTTAGCAGATAGTTTACGACAATTTTTCAGAAATTATGCAGCTAAAGGCAGAGAAATAGATTTTTTATCAGGAGCTTGGGTAAGTAAATCTTTTCATAGTGAAGTCAGTATTAAAGCTTTATTTAGTGTATTAAAATCTCAGCCAACTTTAGTTTTAGAATCAGAAGTTAATGGCAATTATCTCAACTTTAGAGTTGCTTATTGGAGTTTGGGCTGGTCAAAATATCGTTACGACCCTGTTATTTCTAGATTGCCCTATCGGGATATTTTATATGAATCTGCAAAACTCCGAGCGCGTCGATGGTTAGCAATTAGGTCTAAGTTAATTGCTACCGGAGAAAAGGGAAAAAGAATTGATGAGCTTTATGCTGGGAATAATTTAATTAACCTGAAAAAATTACAGCGAGAGCAAAAATTCAGAAAGGCAGGAATTGACATTAGTGAGTTGGATATGAACTATATTGTCAATCAAAAAGACTTTGAGGAATTAGGAAAATTTTTAAGTCTTTATCATTGTGTATTTGCTGGCTTAGTAGCAGATGAATATTTTTTAGTTGAATATAATCTCCCTCCTATTTTACCAGAATTATTGCCGAATTTAATCAAAAATTTGCCAGAATCTTCAGAAGTTGATGAGATGATGGAATCCGTTGTTTCCTATTATCAAAAAATTTATCAAGGTTTAGAAATTCAGCGTTCAGGTTGGATGCCAGAATTAATCCTAGATTTAGCTCAAAGTTTGGCAAATTTACAAAATAAAGTTTGGGCAATTAAACAAATTGAAAATTCTCTAAAATCTTGGTTACAATTACAGGGTTTATTCTCGTCTCCAGAAGAATTAATTTTGCTTTTGGTAGAAATGGAATGTGTGTTAAAAGCAGAAGATTTAGAATATGTAAATAAATTAAATAAATGTTTGGAAAATATTGGGGAGAAAAGGCAAATAAATATAATGCAAATTTGCTATCAACGAGGATTAAATAATTTTAAACAGGAAGATTATTTAGCAGCAATTAGTGATTTTTCTCAATCCATAAAGCTGAATAAAAATTGGGGAGAAGCTTATTATAATCGTGGCTTTATTTATGCACAAATAGGAAAATATCAGGAAGCAATTAATGATTTTACCGAGGCTTTGGGGACAAATGAAAATTGGGTAGATGCCTATAATAAACGCGGTAATGCTTTTAATCAATTAGGGCGATATGAACAGGCGATCGCTGACTATGAACAAGCATTAAAATTGCAGCCAGACTGTGAAGATTCACGACAAAATTTAGACATTGTGCGGGGATTTTTGGCAGAAATACAACCCCAACAACAAGAAAAAGTAAAACCAGAATCTCCACCTGTTCAAAAACAAAAAACAGTAAAACAACGGAAACATAAATTAGAAAATTTTGTTGTAGTTAATGAATTTCAAGCACATTCAGAAGGAGTAAGTTGTCTTGCTATCAGCCCTGATGGGCAAATATTAGCTAGTGGTAGTTATGATGACACTATTAAGTTATGGCACTTGGGTACGGGAGAAGAAATTGCTACTTTGGTCGGTCATTCTGACGATGTGGAGTCAGTGGCGTTTCACCCCGATAGCCAGATCTTAGCTAGTGGCAGTTACGATCGCACCATCAAGCTGTGGCAGTTAAGTACAGGTAAAAATATTCGTACTCTGCGCGGCCATTCCGAAGATATCGAGTCTGTGGCATTCAGTCCTAATGGTCAGATATTAGCGAGTGGAGGGGATGATAACGAAATTAAGTTGTGGCAGTTGAGTACTGGTAATGAACTTCATACTCTAACGGGTCATTCGGAGAGGGTTTGGTCTGTGGCATTTAGCACTGATGGGCAAATGTTGGCGAGTGGCACTGGTGACAATACTATAAAGATCTGGCATTTGGCTACAGGGCAAGAGGTTAAAACTCTCTGGGGGCATTCTGGTTATGTAAGTAAGGTTGCCTTTAGCACTGATGGTGAAATGTTGGTTAGTGGGAGTGATGACAATACTATTAAGCTCTGGCAGTTGAGTACAGGTCTAGAAGTAGCTACTTTGACTGGGCATTCCAAGAGTATTTGGTGTTTGGCAGTTACCCCAGATAATACTTTGGTGAGTGGGGGTGGAGATAATTTGATTAAAATTTGGCATTTGAGTACGGGCCGAGAGTTGGGTACTTTGACTGGTCATAATTTCGGTGTGTTGGCGTTGGCTATTTCTCCTGAAGGAGATACTTTGGTTAGTGGAGATGGTGATGGTTATATCAAAATCTGGCAATAATTTACTCTACTAGACGATCGCTCCTTTCAATAATGGATAATGGATAATGGATAATTGATAATTACCTCTCCCTAAAAGCTATCCCTGATAAGGAACTCCTAAAACCCTTTTGTGATAGGGGGATGGGGAGATGGGGAGGTGGGGGGAGAGTGAGCGCATTCATTAGGGCTTGCAGGAAAAAAAACGTATTTTTAAATACATTTATTCTTCCTAAATATCCATTGAATAGCAAATCCATAACTTTTCTATGCATGTCAAATTTTATGTTAAGAAAGATGTTTATAAAGCATAGCCCTAAAAGGAAGAGGATTGAATAAAAGGAAAATTTTTTCTCTCTTGGTCGATTGGATATGGCGAGGAGACCTCGCCATCCCATCCTACGGAATGCTACGCAAACGACCGCTTATTTCTCCACGGCGAGTGAGAGGCTTTAAACCTTAATTCTTCGGTAAATAACGGTGTTAATAATATAACCTAAATCAAAATATGGCAATAATCTACTCTACTAGACGATCGCTCCTGTAAATAACGGTGTTAATAATACTACCTAAATCAAAATATGGAGACAATTTGCATTACTAGATGATCGCTCCTGTAAATAACGGTTTTAGTAATACAACCCAAAGGGTTATCATCACCCCATAAAGGCTAATAACCAGTATGGGTTTAATACATGATGACTATAACCTGTACGCTTACTGTCAACAAATTGAACAACTGTAAATATTCAATGTGACATCAAATATTAAGTATAAAAAAATTCAGTATGATCACCCTTTTTTTTTATAGGAGATCGTGGCTAAACTAAATCAGTCGGTAGTGAATCTATGAGTTATTCCAACAGTTAATACTTATCAAATGGCTGCAATACAGACTCTTTAAAAGCAATCGTTCTTGATCCAAAAACTTACAACCTTTCATGTTGCCGAGTTTAATTGTGCAAGTTTGCGAAGCTTAAAACGGTCACCACTAATCTTAAAAAATATGGCTTTGTCTATTAGGTATTAGATAGGTATTAGACTTTTGATGTATCCGCGCTCTTTGCCTTCACTGCGACAAATTAAATAACACACACAAACTAGGAGCTGAGAGAATATGACAACTTGGTTTGTATCACCAACTGGCAATGACAATTATCAAGGTTCCATCGAACAACCATTTAAAACTATCTATAAGTGTGCAAGTATTGCTCAACCTGGGGATACTTGCTCGATCAGAGAAGGAGTTTATTCTGAATGGGTTCAACCCAAAAATTCTGGTCGCCCAGATGCTCCAATTACCTTTGAAGCTTACAATGGCGAACAAGTTATCATATCTGGAACTCAAACAATTGAAGGCGAATGGCAAGAACATGAAGATGGTATCTATAAAATTAAATTAGACGAAAACCAGATCAGGGATTTAGGAGTTGGTCAAAATCAACTATTTGTTGATGGCGAAATGATGATCGAAGCTCGCTGGTCCAATATTGATAATGCTGTTAATATAACCCGTGATAATCATATCATTTCCTCCGATGGTGGTTTCCTGGGAAACCCAACCCCATCATCAAAAAATGGATATTCTCAGATATCAGCTTACTATGAATCTCCTGAACTAGAACAATTTCCTGAAATCTTTTGGGATGACGCTTATATTAGCTTGATCCCTGGTCATGAATGGTGGGGAAATGCGGGCACTATTACTCACTCTACTCCAGGGCGAATTGAATTCGAGTTTGATTTTCCTTCTGGATGGCTTAATTCTCATCAACCCTCCGCTGACGATCCTTTTTACATCTGGGGAAGTTATAATGCTCTCGATGCAGAAAAAGAATGGTTTTTGGATACTGAAGGAACCCAGGGAGACCCCTACACTCTATACTTTAAGCCACGAGGAGGCACTTTAGAAAATAAAACCATCGAATTAAAACGTCGCAACCAAGTTTTTAATCTCAACGATCGCTCATATATCCATGTTAAAGACATCGAATTCTTTGGCAGCATGATTGCCATGAATTCCAATAGTTCCTATAACGTTTTTGACGGCATAACTTCTGATTATGGCGGTCATAATCAAGGAATAAGTGGTTGGATAGCTCCTCCACCAATTGATATACAAGGAAATAATAATCAATTAATCAATTCTCGCATCGGGAATACCGCTGGTCCATTAACGATTGCTGGTAATGACCACATCATACAAAATAACGTATTTCACGATTTAGGTTATGTTGCGGCCAGTGTATCGGGGATTCAAGCGAAAGGAAATCCATATAATGTAGAAATTACTCAAAATACAATTTTTAACACTGGTGGAATAGGAATTTCTGCCAATTTTCAAAGTTCTGAGATTACCCACAATCATATTTGGAATATTGGCCTACAAAAAACCGATTTAGCTGCAATTAATGCTTTCAATGCGGGAGATGCTGAAGAAACAGAAATTGGCTACAATTTAATTCATGATGTGTGGTCTTATAATGATACTGCGCCACATTGGGGTGGTTATGGTATTCGGTTGGATGCTGGTGGTGCACCTTTAGGAAATTCTAATTACAGCATCCATGACAACATTATTTTTAATACGAGCAGTAGTAGTATAGGCGTTTGGGGTATTTTGGAGACTGCTGAGAATTCTGATAATACTCTAATTAATTTACAAAATAATACAGTTGATGGTCGTATCCTTCTGGCTGAAGCAAGGAATTCTCTTGCTGGTACAAGTTTACTCAATAATATTAGTAGTGAGTTGAATACTGTCGGTCATCAAAATCAGACATCTCAAGGGAAACCATATATTCCTGATGGAACAACTGTAGAGGATAATCTTTTTTTGAGCGATCTAGAAAATAATTTTTCTCGGCAAGACGCAGGATTATCTGATAGTGAATTACTTCCCAGAGAGTTATTTCCATTACTTGATTCAGGAGAAGTTTTCCTACCATTTACTAATTCATCTATCAATATAGACGGTCAAACAATTGGTGCCAAAGAGTTTGTTCCTGGAGCGTTAATATTAGAAGAAGATTTATCAAATCTTGTAGCTATTCTTAACGAAAACAATCTCGAACAACTTATCCTCACAGGGTTACCATTGGGTCGAATTTTACCAGAAAATGTTTCAATTAAAGTAGGAGAGACTACCCAAACTTCTAATTGCCTGAATGTAATCGATCTTGCGGGTCATACTACTTCTATTTGTGAATTTAATCAAGTTCATCTCAGCGATAAACATCAAAATCTTTACCTAAGTCTGAATGGTGATTCCTATCAGGAAATTAATCGGGACTATCAACGAGTTCCTGAGTCTTCTAATGTTATCTGTTTGTTGATATTTGGAATAATTTTTCTATCAAAAATATTTTATCGTCATAGTTTGAGGAGTAGCAAGAGAAATGCTGATTAAGGTATAGGAATAGAGTATTTAACAGCCTTCTCCTGAAGGAGATGCTCCACGTTAGATGAACCTATAGCCACCTTCTACCCCGTAGGTGTCCCTGTTCCTAAATCTAGCGATCGCGTTCCTGAACCAAGCCTAATTCTAGGTTTCATGGCACTGGGCGGTTTAATGCTAGGGGGCAAACGAAATACTAGAAGATAAATGGAACTTAGTCCAAGTAGTTTCTGTGAATACTTCTGACAGTCATAACTTCTAACTCCTTAAATTATTCCTCGAAAACTGCCAGATGTACAATCGCGTCACCTTGATTAACTAAAGGATTTTGTAAACTACCGATGACCATTCCTGTACAAGGAGCATTAACGGTAGTATTTTGTTCACCAAAAGCATCCGATATCACACCTAATAATTGCTTTTTTATAACTTTCTGACCCAATTCCACATATAGCCGTAATATTCCACTGCGAGCAGCTCGTACCCATTTAGTCTCATTTACTTGTATAACTGGTTGTAGTTCCAGGTACGTTTCTAGTGGGTACATATTTAAACTCGCCATTACCCGTATAATACCTTCTACCCCTACTTTGATTGCATTCTCATCAAAGCGCAATGCTTCTCCTGCTTCGTACAATAATACAGGAATACCTTGTTTGGCAGCGGCCTCCCGCAGAGAACCATCTCTAGTTTGGGAATGAATTGTTACTGGTGCCGCAAAAGCTTTTGCACATTCATAAGTTTCAGGATCGTGAAGATTAGCCCGAATTTGTGGTAAATTCTTGCGATGGTCTGAGGCAGTATGTAAGTCAATACCGTGGGTAGATTTGCTAACAATTTCTTTCATAAATAAATGAGCTAAACGACTGCCAAGGGAACCTCTTTTTGAACCAGGAAAAGAACGATTTAAGTCACGGCGATCTGGTAAATAGCGAGACTGTTCTATAAAGCCAAATATATTTACAATTGGCACAGCAATTAATGTACCTTTTAATAAAGATGGAGAAATTTTTTGTAATACTTGACGAATAATTTCTACACCATTAACTTCATCACCATGAATAGCAGCACTTAACCAAAGTTTTGGTCCTTGAAAGCTACCATTTATGACTGTAACTGGTAAAGTAATTAAAGTTTGAGTAGGGAGACGTGCTATAGGTATTTCTATTAGTTGTCTTTTTGCTGGCGGAATGACTGAACCACCGATTTCTATCATTTTTTATTTAGTTTATAGGTGAGAAATAATATTATGTTTCCTGTTGAAATTTACTATCTTTTATCAATAAATAAAGTATTAGACCAAGAGTCAAAAAAGGATTTTATAAAACTTTAGTTATATGGAACAGGAAACAGGGAATAGGCAATAGGTAATAGAGATTCATTGCAAACATTTATAAAAATAGTATTATCTAAAATTGGTAATTGTCATTGCAATGATAGGAAGCAATCTAAGAGGTGGTAGGAGATTGCTTACCAATGGATAATTAATAATTAATCTATCTGGTTTAAAACTTATCCTAATAATTAATAATTATACTCAAAAATAATTATCCATTATCCATTATTAATTATTAATTAACTTCTTTAACCTTCAATGCGATCGCGCACTTGACCTTTTTGTGCATTCTTCTCTAAAAACTCTATTATTTTACCAGAAACATCTACTCCTGTAGCAGTTTCTATTCCTTCTAAACCAGGAGAAGAATTCACTTCCATCACTACTGGGCCATGATTAGAGCGTAACAAATCTACCCCAGCAACTCTTAGCCCCATTGCTTTAGCTGAACGGGTAGCAGTTGAGCGTTCTTCTGGACTCAATTTAATTTTTTCTGCTTTACCACCTCGATGCAAATTTGAGCGAAATTCTCCCTCAGCTCCCTGTCTTTTCATAGAAGCTATTACTCTATCTCCTACTACAAAACATCGCAAGTCTGCGCCACCCGCTTCTTTGATAAATTCCTGTACTAAAATATTAGCATTCAAGCCACGAAAAGCTTCAATAACTGATTTAGCCGCTTGATAAGTTTCAGCTAAAACTACTCCTATTCCTTGAGTTCCTTCTAATAATTTAATCACCAAAGGAGCGCCACCAACAGTATTAATTAAACCATCAATATCTTTAGTTGAATGAGCAAAACCAGTCACTGGTAATCCTATTCCTTCTCTAGCCAATAATTGTAAACAACGTAATTTATCACGAGACCGAGAAATAGCTTGAGAAGGATTTGCTGTAAAAACTCCCATCATTTCAAACTGTCTAACTACAGCCGTGCCATAAAATGTTTTAGAAGCACCAATACGAGGAATAATAGCATCAAATCCTTCTAAAGGTTCACCCATATAAATAACTTGAGGCTTCATGGAAGTAATATTCATATAACAACGCAGGTAATCAATAACCTGAACTTCGTGACCCCGTTCAACTCCTGCTTCTACTAATTTTCTAGTAGAATAAAGATTGGGTTCAGTAGATAAAATAGCAATTTTCATTTTGTTGTTTTCTACCATTTTTTTTAATCCTTATTCTTGACTGATTTTCGAGTTTTATCTAAATAAGATTTACCAGGATTAATTAAGAAATTCTTCCGGACAGCTTGTCGGCCTAATAACATTCTAAATCCCATTAACTCTCGATTAGTTAATGTTAGCTCAATTTGCAATTTTTGGTTCATTAAATTAACTTCAGTTAAAATAACAGGACGTAATTCTGCTGCTCCGCTAGAACTCCGAATTTTTCGTTCATCTATTAATTCTGCTTCAGCAGTTACTATGAGATTGGTATCTTTTTGTTGGGGATGAACTTTAAATTTTACCATTGATTTACCGTCAATTTCAACAGTCTCAATATCAAAAGCGTGTAAAGCAGAAGAACGGGCACCAGTATCAATTTTGGCCTTAATTCTAGTAATGCCAATTTCGGGTAATGCTATCCATTCTCGCCAGCCAATAATTGGTAATTCTTGATGTTTCATTTTTAGTTTTAGGGAATAGGGAGTAGGGAGTAGGGAAGATGGGGAGCAAGATAGGGAATAAGCAAAAAATATTTACCCCGTCAGTTGTACCACATTAGTCACCGAATCTGCTGTAAGTAAGAAGGTTGTAATTTTTCCCCCATTTCCAGCTTTTAACTTTTAACTTTTTACTTTTAAAATGGTGCGTTACGGCGCAATTTTAAGTTTTGAGGTACAACCACATTTACACGGTTGCGCCTAAGGCACCCTACTGGATTGTTTCACCTAAAATAGTGCAAAGCGCTTTTCTCATAATCACCCCATCACCCCATCACCCCATCACCCCATCCCCTCATTTTCTAATGCAACATTTAAGATGAAACAGTGCACTACACACTAATAGATAGAGTTGTAATTTTTCTCCATCACCCCATCACCCTACCACCCCATCACCCCAGCTCCCTATTCCTTCTATAAAAGGGGCGCTTAACAACAATAGCTGCATAATTTTTACCCCTAATTTCTACTTCTAATTTTTGACCGAGTTTCCCTAATTTTTTTGGTACATAAGCTAGAGCGATCGCTTTCCCTAAAGTCGGAGACTTAGTACCGCTGGTAACTTCTCCTACCACCTTACCATCACTCAAAACAGGATAACCATGACGAGCAATAGAGCGATCGAGCATTTCCAAACCCACCAAACGTTTTGAGACTCCTTCCGTCTTTTGTGTTTCCAAGACCTGACGACCAATAAATTCACCCTTTTTATCCAAATGAACTAACCAACTTAAACCTGCTTCTAGAGGAGTAGTCTCAGTGTCAATATCTTGACCATAAAGTGCCATTGCCGCTTCTAAACGCAGAGTATCTCTAGCTCCCAAACCACAGGGAGTAACGCCAGCATTCAACAAATTGCGCCATAACTCCACACCCACGGAAGGATCAACCATAATTTCAAACCCATCTTCCCCAGTGTAGCCAGTTCTAGCAATAAAACCAGGTTGCTCTAATACAGTAATATCTGAATGCCCGAAAAATCCAATTGATGCCAAATTTTCCTTGACAAATTGCTGCAAATATGATTCTGCTTCTGGCCCTTGGACAGCCAATAACACTTTTTCCTCAGAGATATCTTGGAATTTAACACCACTAGCTTCTAGATGACTTAATATCCAGGCTTTATCATTGGCTTTAGTGGCAGCATTAACAATCATAAAACCCCGTGCTTCGTTGGTGAGGGGGTCATTACTTTGACGATAGAAAATGAAGTCATCAATAATGCCTCCCTGGGGATTTAATAAGACGGTGTACTGAGCTTTACCAGGTTCTAAACTACTCAGATCAGAAGGTACTAAATATTGGATTTTTTCAATTAGATCGTGGCCTTGAGCGATAAACTTGCCCATGTGGGAAATGTCGAACATTCCTGCTTTGGTGCGTACTGCCTCATGTTCGGTGCTGATGCCGGAGAATTGTACTGGCATTTCCCACCCAGAAAATTCTACCATTCTACCCTTGAGTTCTGCTGCTAAGTCGTATAGAGGTGTGCGAGAAAGAGGTTGTGTATTAGATTCTGTTGACTTGGCCACTGGTATGTCCCTAATTTATTAATAAACTTTATTGATTTTAGGACATTGTGGGTATTTACAGAAGTCAGGAGTCAGGAGGAAGTAGCGATCGCTGTGCTGTCTTATTACACCAATGCTACCAGATTTGATATTATACTTTTGGGGTTAGGTGGGGGGTATGACCCTCAACTGTAAAGTTATAGTTTTGAGATTTTGGGGTGGAGGGTTGGGAGACCAGAGTTGGGAGACCAAACCCCTAGGATGGTAAAACTATATCAAATCTGCTTGGCACTTTGATTCGTACAGAACGAATCAAAAAATCCTGCAGTGTCCCGCCATGCACACCATCGCGAGTATCTCAAGTCACTGATTCGGCTAATTCTTGAATCTGTTGCAAATAATTAGCCCGATCGCTAGAATCTGGGTGAGCATAATTAAGGTTCTTAAAAATACCTGTTAGGCGGGTAAAATAATCACGGGAAGCTTGTTTATCTTTAAATTTGTACTGGCGATTAACTAGCTCATAAACCAGCCCAAAGGTTTCTTTTTGTCGTTCTAGGGGTGCACTAGCATCCACGTCATCGAAAGCATCTTGCTGAAGGTAAACCATATCCACAAACAAAGCTTTCTGAGAAGTAATAAAGTCATCAAGGGTGACTCCTTCCTCCCCTGTCACCTGCATCATTTGCTCAATACTATTCCCCGTATGAAGCAGTTCAATCATTTCTTCAACCCGTTTTACCCAACCCGGTTCAACATTTTTCTCAAACCATGGGGCGAGTTGTTTGAGATAACGCGACCAAGATATGAGAATGTCAACCGCTGGATAAAAACGCTTGTAAGCCCTTTCTGCACTTAATCCCAGAAAATCTTTGACCGTGCTTAAGGTAGACTGGGTAACGGGTTCTTCAAAGTTACCCCCAGCCGGAGAAACCGTTCCAATCATAGTCAGACTACCAATAGTACCATCATTGGTGCGAATGATGCCAGCTCGTTCATATACTCCCTTGATTGAGGAATCCAAATAAGCAGGAAATGCCTCTTCCCCTGGAATTTCTTCGAGTCGTCCCGACGTTTCCCGCATAGCTTGTGCCCAACGGGATGTAGAGTCAGCAATCAGCAGTACATCATAACCCATCTGACGGTAATATTCCCCCAAAGTAATACCCGTATAAATAGATGCTTCACGGGCGGCCACAGGCATTGAAGAAGTATTACAGATAATAATTGTCCGATCCATTAAAGACCCCCCCATCTTAGGATCTTGCATTTTCGGGAATTCGGTAATAGTTTCTACCACTTCACCTGCCCGTTCCCCACAAGCCACCACGATAACGATATCCACTGCTGAAAAACGGGAAATCATGCCTTGTAATACCGTCTTCCCTGCGCCAAACGGACCTGGAATACAACCCGTTCCGCCACGGGCAATGGGTAGAAACGTATCAATAATCCGCTGAGTCGTAATCATCGGTTCTTGGGGATAAAGCCGTTGAGAAAATCGTTTGTCTAATAATTGTTGCGGTAAAGGACGACGTACCGGCCATTGTTGGGTTAAAGTTAGACTACGTTCTTTGCCATTTTGATCCTTAATCCGAGCAATGGGAGTATCAATGGTAAAACTCCCTTGTTGAATCCAATCAACGGTTACTTCTGTGGGTTCATTGAAAGGAATCATAATTTTGTGGGTAAATCGACCTTCAGCAACTGTACCGATCGTATCTCCAGCTTTGAGGCGATCGCCAATTTTAACTGTAGGAATAAAAGACCATTTTTTCTGGGGATTTAAGGCTGAGGCATAAACACCACGGGGCAAGAAAGTACCGTAATCTGTCGCCAGTTCTGAGAGAGAATTTTGTAAGCCGTCGTAAACTTGACTCAGCAAACCTGGTCCGAGGGTGACAGACAACAGTTCTCCCGTCTGTTCAACCGGATCGCCAATCCCAACACCTCGCGTACTTTCATATACTTGGGCCTCTGCCTCTTGTCCTCGCACGCGCAGCACTTCTGCTTTGAGTTTTTCGGTACGACCTTCAGTTTGCCGTTGCGGACAAATATAAATCACTTCATTTTTGATCAGAGGTCTTGCCTGAGTGGATGCTCTTTTAATGGTAACAAGGTCTTCTTGAACGGCAATGACCTGTGCTGGATTGAATGTTTGTGCCATAATTATTATAGTTATTATTGTTTATTGAAATTATTTAGAGGAATACTGTGATTATCAGCAATGTCATTATTATATTCTGCTTAGCATTCGATTGATGGTAGTTCTAGTCTTTAGTATTTGATTGAACCAAATAACTAAAATTTTTAGAATCAAGAGAACTTTTCACCTTATGCCGTCTTGGAAATGTTGCTTATTGTGGAAGTAAATGTAATCCAAAATATAATAAAGGTAACCTTTTTCTCTTGACGAACTACTTAATGGTGGGTCTAACTCACCTTCAAACACTGATGAATTATACCAATTTGATAAATGTTTGCTACAAAGAACTAGGGGAATTTTTAGGAGTCATAATTCAGGAGTCATGAGTCGCATGGGAATGGCTTCAATACCATTTTTTTGCCGTAAATCATCCTTTTTATCAAAAAAATATCTCCTTTCATTAATTGATAATTGATAATGGATAATTGATAATTACCTCTGGTT
>NZ_JBNHER010000197.1:0-7003 GCF_050015975.1 Dapis purpurea BLCC-M126
CAAGCCGAAGAGCAGCGAAAACCGAAGCCAACAAGCGTGGACAAACCTTGAAATAAAGGAAGAAAGAAGTATCGAAAAAAATGGAACTAATATTAGCGTTTCAATCCCTAAATAGGGATTAGGGTTTGGGAAGAATAATTGGGTATGTAGAAAACGCCAAAACCTATAAGTTTCAATCCCTAAATAGGGATTAGGGTTTGGGAAGGTAAATGCTGATTTTCAGTATTTGCAGAGCATACAAGGTTTCAATCCCTAAATAGGGATTAGGGTTTGGGAAGAGCTTCGATCTAGAACCGAAGCATAGCAAAGGTTTCATATACTCAAATCGACGCGCCCCCTTTGATTTTATCATCAACAAGGCTAATTTTGCCAAAATGACAGCCCTTAAACCCGCTGCTGGCATGGAATCGACGGGGGTCAACGAAATAATCAGGGTTTCAGCGATTCTCCGACCCGCGTCGGTGGGGTTCCATGCAAAGATGAAAAACTACCCTTTAGCCGCCCTTAATAACTAATAAATGACTAAAAACTTATTACTATTTATTTCTCGAGGTTCATAACTGTAGATATACTAACTTTTCCATTTCATCTCTGCCAAGTGGACAAAAAAATCGATTTTTGATAGTCCTTTTGTGAAATTTTAGGTAATAGTATAAATCTTACTTTTGAATTTTGAATTTTGAATTCCAGAGATTGCAGCTAAAAGCAACCATCCAATTATATTAACTCGTAAATCAAACAAAGTTACATCAAACATATTAAATATAGTGCAGGCACCAAAAGCCACTAAATAACTAAAAAAGATTAAACGGTTTTCTCCACAATTAACATTAGACCAATTCATTAATAACAAAACTGCCTTTCCCAATATCCAACCCACCCAACCAAACAAAAACAAAGTGGCAGGAATTCCAGTTTCCGCCGTCAGCATCAAGAACAAATTATGAGGATGACCAAGCCATGTTTCCATCTGTGCTTCATACAGAGGTGTAAAATTCCGCAAACCCCAACCAAACAAAGGCTTTTCCCTAGTCATATTCCCAGCAAACTGCCATTGGGTGCTTCGTAAAATGGCTACAGGTCGGTCAAAATTCCGATCTGTGAGTCGTGCCCAAAAGTATTCTGGTACTATCAGTTGTAACCATTTATTCAAAGGTGCAGGAGCAAAAGCAGCTCCAAAAACAGTTGCCACTGTTGCTATTACTAATCCTACCAACCAGTTCCAACCGAGATAAATAGCATAAGCTAGACCTGCAAATACAACTAATCCCCAAGCATTGCGTGAATGAGTCAAGATTAACGCAACCCCATTACCAATCATTGCAACTGTCAGAAAAATAAATTTTTGATGGGAACTTCCCTGAAAAATCTTCATAGAAGTTAAGCTTTTGCCCAAACTCCTTTCTGGTCTTAAATTAGATTCTGTTGTAGTTGTTTGGAGTCGATGAGATTGATTCTTTCCATTCCCTTCCAGTCCAAATGAGCGAATACTATCTTTCAAGGTAACTGAGTATAAAGATTTCCATTGTTCAATCCACAACCCCAACCCTAGAATAAATACAATACTTAGATAAATTGCTAAAATATTAGCATACATAAATACTGAAGCCATTCGCCCTGGAGGGTTGCCTTGTGGTGCAAGTAACCAACCAAAAATAATCTGTAAATGTAGGAAACCAGACCAACCCCAAAATAATTGCCCGAAACCTAAAATTACGACAGGTACTGAAGAAATTACCATTACCCAAGAAAGTTGTCGTAGTTGTGCTGGAGTTTTAATTAAGGCACTAAAACCAGCAAACATTACAAAAAAAGGTAATAAATTAGCTAATCCTAAAAATGCTTCTTCGGGTTTCCAGGCAAAAAAACTGGCGATCGCTAACCAGAGTCCTAGACAAGCTAAGGCTATATTTTGGGAATTCCTAATAATGCTACGCCATTTTTGTACAAAAGTGCTGATAACTGCAAAAACTAGAGTTAATATTCCCAGAGTTGGTAATAAAGGGAAAATTAATAGTCCTAGCTTAGTTAATTTCCACTCTTTATATAAATAATAGTCAGAATGATAATTCAATGTTCTTTAGTGTTAGGTAGTGGGATATATTTTACAGCGCTTTTCAGTTGAGTAGACCACAAAACTGTTGTAGGAGTAATGAGTAAGGAGTAAGGAGTAAGGAGTCAGTATCATTGTGGTTTATTAATATGAAAACCGCTGTAAAGTATAGTAGTAGCGCGTCTAGACTAAAATTGTGGGTAGAACCTAACCCCCAACCCTCTTCCTATCCCCCCCTTACCGAATAATTAAGGTTTAAAGCCTCTCCTTTAAAGGAGAAATAAGAAAAAATTTTCCTTTGATTCAATCCTCTTCCTTTTAGGTAGAGGTAATTATCAATTATCCATTATCAATTATCAATTATTGAACGAAATATTGTGGTTTAAAGCCTCCCCTTTTAAGGGGATAATAAATAAAAATTTTCCTGTTCGTCAATCCTCTTATTTTCAATGAGAGGTAATTCTAAATTCTTAATTCTAAATTCTTAATTCTTGAACTCCCTTGGAAAGTGGGGAAGTAGGGAAGGGGGGAAACTCTGCCCTCTCCTTGCAAGAAAGGAGTTGGGGGAGAGGTATTAATTTATCAAACTTACTCAGAAAATAAATCTAGACAGGTTAGTAGGTTGGGTTTCGGCTGTCGCCGACATGAAAAGCGCTAGCGCAACCCAACAAATGTCTATTGATTATGAGGTAACTTTAAACCAGATTTGCTATAATTTTTTATTATCTAATATTATGTCCAGTTAAATAGTTATAATTAAAGCTCGTAGTTGGGCTTTAGCCCTAAGATAGGTATTTCATGGGCTAAAGCCCAACTACAAACAAAAACTTTTTTATCACTCATTATCCAGAGATAGTTTAATAAAAATAACATGAAATTAGCAACAGTTAAACAGTTATTTATCCATCCAGTTAAGGGGTTAACTCCTCAAATTTGTCAGAGTCTTTTCCTAAATGCGGGTCATGGCATTAGAGGAGATCGCGCATTTGCTTTAATGTTTCTTGACTCTGACAACCCTAACCCACCAGAAGTAATACCTTGGATGAGTAAAAAGCATTTTGCTGTGCAGAATGATTGGCCTGGTTTGGCGGCTTTAGATTGTGATTTTGACCACGAAACTGAGTTTTTGACTGTGCGACGGCAAGGAGTTGAGTTGGTCAGGGAAAATACAAGTTTATCTGAAGGTCGCGATCGCCTTAGTGCTTTTTTTACAGATTATTTGACTACTCTAGAACCCAATAAAGGAGCGCGACATCCTCAGAAAGCACCTTTGCAATTAGTGGGGGATGGGAAAAACAGTCGTTACCCTGACAGGGAACCTGTACATATTTCTATTATTAGTCAGGCAACTATGGATGATTTGGGAGAAAAGACTGGTCAAGTATTAGATGTGCGGAGATTTCGTCCTAATGTGGTTGTGGAAGGAATTGATGCTTGGTCAGAATTTGATTTGGTGGGGAAAAAGTTGTGTTTGGGTGAAGCTGAGATTACTATTACTGCTAAGATTGGGCGGTGTATGAATATTGAAGTTGACCCAGAAACTGGCGATCGCGATGTTCCATTATTATCGGTGCTGAAAGAAAAATATGGTCACGCTTACACGGGGGTATTGGCGACTGTCGATCATGATGGGGCAGTGGCGGTGGGAGATATTTTGGAAGAAGTAAGTAGATAGTACCGTGACACACCTAAAATTTTGCAATAGTAGGGGCGGGTTCAGTTTTAAATTAATGAGGCTCAACATTTAATCAGATCAACCCGCCCCAATGATATAATGCACTATTTGAGATGTCTCAGTCTACTACAAGTTTGGCACTTAGTGTTTGGGGTGAATATTTATAATTCATATCTAGATTATGCAACACCCCTTGTTTTTTTAAGAAAAATTATTATAATCTAAGAAAAAACCGATAGGAAGTTAAATAATGGAAACTCAATTATCTGGAAGTTGGCAAGACTGGGTAGGAGTAGCAGGTTATGTTTTATTTGCTGGTTTTATTGTCTGGCGCGTACTGACAATGCCAGCAAAGTAATCAAAAACATGGCGTTGCTGAATAAATGTATGATATCTAGGAGTTAGGGGTTGGGAGTCAGGATTCATAAGGTAGAAAAGAATTTTTCTCCTCACCAATGGTGGTTTCTAAATATAATTTGTAGTGAATTAAGAACTATTCAATATCTGACAAATATGAGTTTCATACCTAAAATCAGTAACATCTCAAAAACATAACAGAAATTGCCGACTGTAAAATTTGATATTATTTGAGGTTTTGTATGGCTCGTTTGCTTGCGCTAATATCAATGTCAACTCCTAACACTTCAACAATTTTCCCTGTTGAACTGCGCTTAAATACTACCTCTCTACTGGAAAACCAAACACATTGCTGATTTTTATGACACAGGCGATACTCTATCTCTATTTTTTCCTGCTCTGCTAGATTTGGGAAATTTTGATAGTGGTTTTGTATTCGTTCCATATCATCGGGATGAATTAGGGTGGCTATAATATTTGCTCCGAGTTCAATAATTTCATCTGGAGTATAACCAAGTATTTGTGTGACAGATCCATTGATATAAGTAATAGACTGCTGTTCTAAATTAAAAATTCTGATAATTCCGGGATGAGAATCTGTAATTCGTTGGATAAATCTTTGACTTGCCAATAATTGTTGTTGAGTTTCCTGTAGTTGAGTAATATCTGTAATTATCCCACCAATTGCTCGTTCCCCATTTTCTAGTTCTACAGGATAATAAGTACCTAACCACCAACCTTCACTCTCAGGATCGTTAGTATCAGGGATATTGACTTGGATATTTCTCAGAACTTCACCTGTTTCCAATACCTGACGCCAGAGAGGAGTTAAGCTATTTGTAAATTCTGGTAGCACTGCTGAGATAGTCTTACTTACATATTCTGTAATGGGTAAATTATTAATCTCAACTAAAGCTGGGTTAAAGCGTAAAATTTTGAACTCTTGATCTATGACAAACAAACCCATAGGACTAGATTCATATAATGTTTCCAGCAGATTATTAATTCTTACGAGTTGATTCTGAGTTTGTTGTAGTTGGTGAATATTTACCAAAACTATTACTAAGCCATCAGATGCGCCATTTTCCCGCAGATAGGGATGAACACGCATCAGCATATTATGTCCGGTAGTAGATAAAGTTATTTCTTTTTCTATTGGTTGTTGAGTTTGGATAACTTGTTCTAGAATTTCCATTAAGTCTGGGCAGTCTAGGTTGTGAGTAAAATGAGATAAAGGACGATTAATATCCGTGTTTCTAATATTAATAGCTTGGGTAGTAGCTGGGGTAAATAGACGAATTTTGAGATTTTGGTCGAGGAAAACCACACCAATATCTATACTACGGAACAGGTTATCAAGATCGTCGCCCAGACGAGTTAGCTCTTCAATTTTCGCCTGATACTGGGCATTCATTGTAAATATTTCTTCATTTGTTGACTGTAATTCTTCATTTGTACTTTGAAGCTCTTCATTGGCAGCCATTAAGTCTTCGTTGGTGATTTGTTGTTCTTCATTAATAGTTCCTAACTCTTCAACTGCTGCTTGCAAATTGTCTCTGGTTTGTTGGAGTTCATATTCTAGTTCCATGATTTGCTCTGTAACTTCAGATCCTACTCTTGGGAACTTGTTTTGATGATCGTTATTTTCCAAAGCTACTTGTGATAGCTTTTCTACTTCCATAAATATAATAAAATATTTATCAATTGTAGAACTTTGTTGATTGTAACCAACTCGCAAAGTAATACTTTCTACTTCATTATTTCGGTAGAGCCTAATTCCGGTATACAAAACTGTCTGTAGATATCGCTTAATACGATGCAGTGCTGTACTTATAGGTAGCCTTAGTTCTGGTGGAACAACATCAGAAATTTCTAAATTGATTGGTCCAATGGGAATTGTGAGTAAATTAGCACTATTGTAGAAAACGTTGATCAAGCGGTTATCTTGATTCACTAACACACAACTAATTTTCCGCTCCCCAAAGCCAAATTCAAATACGTTTGCTAATACTAAATCTAATCTGGATCTACTAATTTTTTGAGGCTTATAAGGATTGAATATAGGTAATGTAACTGGTGCCCTTGTCGTCAAAGCAGTCGATGCGAGTTTGACATCTCGTCGCTTGCGATAGATTTTCCAATGGGAGTTGATGGTAACAAATTCTGATTGTAATTCTTTGAGCGTTTCCGTATTACCTAAAAACATAATTCCTGACATGGATAGAGAAAAATGTAGTAACCGCAAAATTTGTTGTTGTAATTTTGGCTGCATATAAATCAGTACATTACGGCACAAAACTATGCTTATGTTAGAAAATCCTGGATTCTTGGTTAAGTCATGGGGGGCAAATATCACCATTTCTCGGAGCGATCGCTTGACTTGATAATGAGCGCTCTCATAATTAAAATATGCTTCTAGGCGTTCTGGGGATATGTTATTGACAATAGTTTCTGGATAAATTCCCTTAGTAGCAATTTCTAAAGCCTGAAGATTGATGTCAGTAGCAAAAATTTTCACATTTAGCAATATACCTAATTCACGCATAGTTTCATCAACTAGCATTGCCATTGAGTAGGCTTCTTCCCCAGTAGCACAAGCAGACACCCAAGTTCGTAGTTCTTTTTCTTCCTGTTGAAGTTGCTTCAAGAGTTCGGGCAAAATTTCTGTCTTTAAATATACCCAAGCATCAGGATCTCGAAAAAATTGGGTAGTACCGATCAGTAAAGCTTGGCACAGACTCGCTTGTTCTTCCAGACAATTTTCGAGATTATTAATATAACTTTCTAGGTTATCAGATTCTGATAAGGTGCAGCGATGAGTAACTCGACGGCTAATAGTAGAGGTTTTGTAATAGGAAAAGTCTATCAGGACTTACGCAAAGACACTATATATAGCGTATGCCAAATAGAGCGATGTA
>NZ_JBNHER010000198.1:0-48140 GCF_050015975.1 Dapis purpurea BLCC-M126
TTTTAACCAGAGGTAATTATCAATTATCCATTATCAATTATCAATTAATGAACATCATTCAACAACAGAAATGATACCGCCCTAGGTTTTGAATAGGCTGCGTTCAAAGAATTATTTCCCAAAATGTAATTAAACATAAAAAATAATTAATTTATCTTAATCAGTTATTGAAAATTTTTGATATCTTTATTTTCCTATCTTTATATTTACTTAAATAGGAACAAATATTGCCAAGTAATGGGTTGAAATATTACCTATTTGACTTGTATCTGACTTACATTTTAGCTTGATCCCCATTAACTTTACCGGAATAATGTATTTATTCATACAATTTTTATGGCCAGCTATTATCGAAATGTTTCTGTTTATAAAGGAATTATAAAAATAATATAAAATATAGTTAATTGATAGGGATCTCCAGAAGCTAGATGTCATAATGGTTTTAATCGATTAAAAGTATCAATTCCCAGAGATTAAAAATAATTTAAAGTCAAATCAATATAAAAATTTTAGGAAAATTTTTTATGAAAACTACTCTAGCTTGTCGTCATTGCCAATACTATTCACCCGAGGGAAGACGTGGTGGTGTTTGCCAAAAGTTAATGACACCAGTTGAAAGTAATTGGAAAGCCTGTTCATTAGCTTTACCTCCCTTTGAACCATCCTGGGAAAATCAGAATAGTATAGTTATGTGGCATCATAAAATTGATGAAACATTGGAAGTAGTTTTACCTCTAAAACCTAATGCGAATAATATTCGTCAACTAACTAATACAGTTAGAGTTGCTTCTTATGAGCAATAAATTTAAGTTAAGGTGTCAGTAAATCTAGTCTAATTTTACTGATTTATTTAGATTTATCATCCCTATTGAATTTATATCTAATTTTGCTGAATTCCTACTGGAGTTTATAGCTTTCAGCCATACATCTGAAAAATAGCTGTTATTCTGTTCCGTTAAATCACAGATTATAACGGGATAGGATAACCAAAGTAGCAAATCAAGTATTTCTTCTGATTATGAGTAAGGATAGACAGGAGAATGCAGCAGTAAACATATTCGTCACGGGTAGGCAATCCAAGACAAAAAAAAGCGTCAGACTACCACTAAGGTAGCAGTACCCTGTATTAGGGAAGCTTTGCGTAAGCAAAACATCAACTAACTGAGGAGCTACGGCTCAGTAGAAATCTCTCTGCGTCTAAAGGCAGAGAGGATATTAAGGTAGCCAAGGATATCCACTAAAATCAGGAGGCCGTTTTTCTAGGAACGCCTTTTTACCTTCAGCTCCTTCCTCCGTCATGTAATAAAGAAGAGTAGCATTACCAGCCAATTCTTGAAGACCAGCTTGTCCATCACAATCAGCATTAAAGGCTGCTTTGAGACAACGAATCGCGATCGGGCTTTTTGCCAAAATTTCTGATGCCCAGTTAATACCTTCTGTTTCTAGTTCCTCCACTGGTACAACACAATTCACTAAACCCATTTCCAAAGCTTGTTGGGCTGTGTATTGCCGACAGAGAAACCAAATTTCTCGTGCTTTTTTCTGACCAACAATTCTTGCTAAATAACTAGCTCCAAACCCACCATCAAAACTGCCTACCTTGGGACCAGTTTGACCAAAAATTGCATTATCAGCGGCAATAGTTAAGTCACAAATAATATGCAAAACATGACCTCCACCAATAGCATATCCAGCTACTAAAGCTATGACAACTTTAGGCATCGAACGAATTAACCTTTGTAAGTCTAGGACATTCAAGCGTGGCACTCCAGCGTCATCAACATAACCTGCTGTACCCCGCACACTTTGGTCTCCACCAGCACAGAAAGCATATTTACCATCTGTATGAGGTCCTGCACCTGTGAACAAAACTACCCCAATATTTGGGTCTTCACGAGCATCAACAAAAGCATCATAAAGTTCAAATACAGTTTTAGGGCGAAAAGCATTACGTTTGTGGGGACGATTAATAGTTATTTTGGCAATTCTGTCAGTTTTGTGGTAGAGAATATCGCTATACTCTTTAACAATTTGCCATTCTATTGGCAAAGGCTGATTACTCATATTTGTAAAAATTTATAATGAAAAATTACTTTCTAGCAAGGCATAAATTAGTTTAGTGGGAAGAGTACTGGTTGTAAATACTAATAGCCTTTTTCCGCAGAAAAACTTGGAGATATAAAACACCACTACCTTACTATATAGTTAAGATTAAATAGCACTTTAGATTGGATAATTTACTTAGATTGTCAGAAATACTTTTATTTTATTTTACTCCTACATTTGATCCCAATTTTGAGTTAGTGGTGCAAAATTTTATAACAGTCAACGGAGAATTTTTTATCTAATGAAGTAAAGTAAGTTAATTTGAGTAAAACAAAGGTTAATAATACTATAGTTTTTCAAATTATATGTAAATCTAGATTGATGTTTTTTATAAGAAAAAAAGTGCTGTCTTGAGTACCCTATATCCTTATATTTAATGCTTTTTTTCTTTCTTTACTATTCCCTATTCCCTTTTTAATAGCACTCGGTTTCCAAATCCCATTTATAAACGCTTTATTTTGATAAATACTTTTGCGATATTCTTTCTTATTTTTCTTACTTATTACTTAAAAACAAAATCGCTGTAATATTTGTCAAGATTCAGGTATCTCAAACCCCGTTATAGAAATAATTCTGAAAACGACTAATTACTGAAAAATTATGATGATTGACCATCCAAGTTATCTAGTCCATAAAAAATGGATGAGTCGGGTATTAGAACTAGCCAAAATTGCTGGTGATGCTGGAGAAGTCCCAGTAGGTGCTGTGATAGTTAACTCAGATGGTCAGTTAATTACAGAAGCCCAAAACCGACGGGAGCGAGATTTTGACCCTACTGCTCATGCAGAAATATTGGCTTTGCGACAAGCGGGACTAATTTTGCGGAGTTGGCACTTAAATCAATGTACTCTTTACGTTAATCTTGAACCTTGTCCAATGTGTACTGGGGCAATATTGCAGGCGAGAATAGGTTTATTGGTCTACGGAGCGGACGATCCGAAAACTGGCACAATACGCACTGTGGCTAATTTTCCAGACAGTGTTTTTTCTAATCATCGTTTGTCTGTATTGGGGGGAATAATGGAAACTGCTTGTCGTCAACAATTACAGTCTTGGTTTGCTCAACTTAGGTAATGGGAAAGGGAATTAATTTTGTTATGTTTGTTATGAAATTCACCCCACTCTACAGGAGATAAGCACAACTTTTTGACAGTACAATAAGTGTTATTTAAAAATGCCACCAAAACAGCAATAAAATTCACCTTAGAGTCAAGAAAGAAAGTTACATAATTTGGATGATAATTCTTGACTCTATCCCTCCATCTTTCAAGAGATTAAAGTCTCAAGTAAATTAAAAATACTCTATCCTTTCTCCTTTGTTAGCATCTTTGTCTTATTTTATAGGTCGCCACATAATAATGCCGTTTTATTTTCGTAGAATAAATATTATAGGGAAAAAAAATATTCCGAAAGAAATACCAGTGATTTTAGCTCCTACTCATAGTTCTCGTTGGGATGGGTTAATTATAGCTGATCCTACAGGTAGATTAGTGACTGGTCGAGACCCAATATTTATGGTTAGCATAGACAAAGCTAAAGGTTTACAAGGTTGGTTTATTAGACGTTTGAATCGCTTTACTATTAACCATAAAAATCCGGCAGTTTCTTGTTTTCGTCATGGAGTAGAACTAATGTTAAATAGAGACATATTAGTAGTATTTACTGAAGGTAATATTGTCCATAAAAATCAAGTTTATACTCTTAACACAGAATTATCAAGGATAGGTTTACAAGCTGAATCTCATTAACCAAATCTTGATGTTAAAGTAGTACCTATATCTTTAAATTACAACCTAATTATTCCGTGTCGTGGTTGTAATGTTAAAGTTCATATTGGTTTTCTTTTGTCGCTTAAAGATTATATTTGTGGTTTTGCAAAAAAACAGGCACAAAACTTAACCTACATTCCGCATTTCAAAATGTAGTATTAAGTGCAACTAGTCAGTAGGGTAATGATTCTAGCTAATTATCTGGCTCCATTGAGTATTTATGCTGAATATTTGACTTAACAGAAAGGTCAATGAATAGGATCTATACAGTATAAATACTGATTAATTCCCAATTTTTTCTACTACTTTCAATACTATAACTTGACGTGCGGAATGTGGGCTTAACTATGGATTTAGAGGCAGCATTAAAAAATATCAATCAGGATTAAATTATCAAGATAGCCAAGAATAAAAAATATCATATTAATCAGATATAGTATTTTTTCTGTTTTCTATTCCCTGTTTACTGTTCCTTAAAATCTAAAACTTCTGTATATCATCAATTTGATAAATTCTATATAATATTAATTATTTTGTATATGAAGAGAGAATTAAAAGATTTTAACCCTAATTTCCAGCCCAGTCAAATTGTTTGTTTAGAACATGGAAATACTTGTTTATACGCAGAAGTAATTCAGGTGTTAGAAGCACGTCAAATGTGTTGGGTTCGGCCTTTAATGTTGAAAGTATTTTTCTCAGAAAGTGAGTCTGAAAATAATCAATATGTGTCAGAAAGGTCTAGGTTATGCGATCTGCGAGATGGTGCTGATTTGGTATGGCCAATTTGTTTATTTAGAGAAACTATTGATACTGAGTTTCTGCCACTTTTATCTGAGTTATATTTGTTGGATAGCGAACCAAAAAACTTGCATATTTCACATCAACAGTTAAGAGATTTTGTGAGGGAAGTTTGGCAGGCTTTCCCTGATGTTTTTCCCCTGGTTCAAGATTAATTGATTTGAGAATTTTAGATTTGATAGATAACTAATTAGGGTTTGCTGAAAAAGTCTTAGAGTTGAGGATAGAATTCTGAATTCTGAATTTAGAGGAGTTAGGAGGAAGAAATATCCCTTGATTTTTCTGTCCTTATCTACTCAAAACTCTAACTTTTTTAGCTTTTGATACCGAAAACCTTGCAGCTTGTTTGACTCTAAAAATCCTCAAATATTTACAGATCAAGAATTTCAAGGTTAATCAGCAAACCCTAATTATTAGTCATACTATTGTTGAAAATTTCGTACATAAATAAGTTGTGCAAAAAAACTGTAGGAGTTTTGTCTAAAAATCCAAGGGGAAATATGATTTTAAGACCAACCCCGGAAGGCATTACTATAATTTTTTTCATATACACAAAATTTGTGCATTTTGCCAGTTAATAAAAATAGCAATACAATTTTAAAAATTTTACTTTTTAGATTTATATTGAATCCGGTAGGTGGGATTTATGAAAGTTATAAATGATGCTGGTACTGTTAATAATGATGCGATGCTTTAGAGGGAAAAAAATCCCAGATTAAATGTTACATTCCGCTAGTTTTTCTGCTAAGTAAGGAGCGCCAAAATCCCAAACATGAGAAGTAATTCTATAAGGAAGATGTCCGTAAGGAGCTGAAATTTTATATGTAATATCTTTATATCTTTCTCCCCATCCTACTTCCTTAATAAAATTATCGGCAATAACTACATTATAAATTCCTGGTTTACCTCCTAATTCTATCCAAATCTGTTTTTGGATGCTAAATCCAAATTTACCATTACTATATTTAATCCACAATTGATTAATTTTATCTAAGTCTTTACAGGATATATTTTCAATATTTTCTAAATTTAACCAATACTGTTTTTCTCGCTCCACCAGTGAAAGTATAATTCTGAATGTTTCTCTATCTGCTTCTTCAAATCTATTGGATGATAATAGGTTTTCTAAAGGTGCGTAGTTTACTTTTTTATCTATATAATTAATAGCTGTTTTGTAAATATCTGGAATATTAGTTTCGGGTAAAGGTTGGGGTGATTTTTGAGGTTGTATAGTGGGATTAGATTTTTGTTGTGGAATAGGAGTAGTAGGAGTAGGTTGACGAGTTGAAGAGTCATAATTTCTTGGGAAATTCAGCTTGGGAGAATGGATATAAATAGTAACAACAAATATGAAAATACCAACTCCGGTAAATAATATATTGGCTTCGCTTCTAGGAATAGTTATAGGATTTTGATAAAGAGGTTTCATACCTGGAATATTTAAGGTAGCCATTTGAGAAAAGGCTGTGCGAGAGACCTGAGACATTTGAGACATAAAGGTTGAATTTGAAGTAATGCCAACCATTCTTGCATAGTCTGAGGGCGGTCTTCCGGTTGAATTTCCATTCCTTTGAGAATAGCATTATTGAGGCGATCGCTAATTTTGTTATTAATTTGTTTTGGTTCTACTAATGGGTCGTATTTAGATTGTTTTCCTGTCAGTTTTAAAACTAGCTTTAAGATAGAGCGAGCTGGTTTTGGTAAAGGGGTTTTAAGTATTGCTGGTTGAGTATGATATCTATCTATAGAGTTAGGTAATGGAGATTTAGTTAAAAGCACATAAAGTGTGGCTGCTAAAGCATAAATATCTGTATATTCTCCTGGTTTATGTTTGCGAATATATTGTTCTATAGGTGCATAACCTGGTGTATAAAATTGGGTGTAGCTTTTAGTTTGATTGGGAATAAATTCACGGGCAATACCAAAATCTATTAGAACTACTTGTTCTTGATTTTTGTGATTTTTGCGTAATATTATATTGTCTAGTTTGATATCCCAGTGGAGAATGTTTTGACTGTGAATGACTGTCAGTGCATTAGCAATTTGTTGAATGTAATTGAGGGCTTTATTTCATCTGTAGAAGCGGTCTTAGATGATAATGCTGGTCTGAATGATATTGAAGAGTTTATCTTTAGAGAATGTTGGCAAGGTAAACAGTCTTATGAAGAAATGGCTAAAAATTCTCCCTATGACAGTGAATATATCAAGTCGGTTGGAGCGAAATTATGGAGAAAATTATCAAAGGCTAAAGTCTTTGGAGAAAAGGTAAAAAAAAATAATCTTAAGTCAGTAATTCGGCGATATTTACAGCGGCATAAAATTACATCACATCAAAATCAAATCATAGGAGTAAATCTGAGTGGAACTAATTTAAGTGTAAATGAAGCTAACTTATGTCAAACAGATTTACACGAGTTAATCCTACTTGCAAATGGCAAAAAATCAGTCGCAGAACGTACAAACACTAAACCAGATAACCAACAAATTAAACCCTACTTTAAAAATGGGATTAAGTGGAATGATTTAGACTTCAATTCCCAGGCAGAAGTAAAAATTGCTGAAGCACTAGATCGCGCCAATATTATATTTTTAGCCAACACAAAAATTCGACTAACAACTCCCATAGGTAGAGAAAATAAAATCGCTAACTTCGTCATCTTACACGCCGGAAAATTAGGCATTCTTCAAACTAATAACCAACCTTTTCCACTATATACAAACTTAGCTCCTAATATCAGAATTATTCAGCATTATGATATTTCAGTTTGTCTTCAACAACCAGATAAAGTTGTAGCAGAATTTTTAGATATCTTGAATCAAGGGTAAACCAAAAAATATGTTATTCACCCTAAAAGAATATTTGTAAAACGACTATTAAGATATTTATAGATCGACAAAATATAAAAGTGGGAATAACTCCAGGGATTGAAATAAGCTTCACAGAGTAATGTATCTGTATTCAGACTGCCAAAGTTATGCTGATAAACAGAAAGTATATAGCAATCCTATTTTATTTGTGTATAAAAATTTTACCGCTTTTAGGCAACAGGCAGGAGTTTCAGTTTTTTTATCTACTTTTTGATTACCCGCAACCTATTTAGAATTATTATAGTTGTGTCTTCTTCCCTATTCCCTATTCTCTTTTTTATCAAATTATGGAGAAAAATCGGTCGATATTCGGAGCTTCCTGTAGGGTGGGATGGATGGGTTACCTAACCATATCCAATCGACCAAGATAAGAAAAAAAAATCCTTTTAGCCAATCCCTTTATTATAGAAGAGATAATAATTAATAATTAATAATTAATTATTGAACTGGCTTTCTCAACCCTCCCTTAAAGAAAATCTTGGATTAGAAGCTATAATTAAGAGATAAGATTTACCCTAAAAATTTCTATACCCATAACTAAAATGCTTACTCAAGACAAACAACAAACAAAACACAATTGGAAACAAATTGCCAAACAATTTGAAGCAGTTGTTGGAAAAAGAGGTGTAGTTCAACGTAAAGAAGAATTATTAGTATATGAATGTGACGGTCTAGCTAGTTATCGTCAAAGACCTGCATTAGTAATATTACCCCGCACAACTGAACAAGTCTCAGAAGCAGTAAAAATATGTCATAATCTCGATATTCCTTGGCTTCCTAGAGGTGCAGGAACAGGTCTTTCTGGTGGTGCATTACCTATCGAAAACTGTGTTTTAATAGTTACTTCATTAATGCAAAAAATCCTGAAAATAGACTTAGAAAATCAACAAGTTGTTGTACAACCAGGTATTATTAATAACTGGGTAACACAAGCAGTTAGTGGAGCTGGTTTCTATTATGCTCCTGACCCTTCGAGTCAAATTATTTGTTCAATTGGTGGGAATATTGCAGAAAATTCTGGGGGGGTTCATTGTCTCAAATATGGAGTTACAACTAATCATGTTTTAGGATTAAAAATAGTTACTCCCAATGGTTCAATAGTTAACATTGGTGGACAAATTCCAGAGATGCCTGGTTATGACTTAACAGGTTTATTTGTAGGTTCCGAAGGTACTCTGGGAGTAGCCACAGAAATTACTTTGAGAGTTATTAAATCTGCGGAATCAGTCTGCGTACTTTTAGCAGGATTTCCTAGTATTGAAAATACTGGAAAAACTGTATCTGATATTATCAGCTCTGGCATAATTCCTGCTGGGATGGAAATCATGGATAATTTTAGTATTAATGCTGTAGAAGATGTAGTTAATACTGGTTTATATCCTCGGGACGCAGCAGCTATTTTGCTGGTTGAATTGGATGGTTTGCAAGTAGAAGTTGATACGAATAAAAAATTAATTCAAGAAATATGTACAACTAACGGAGCCATAGAAATTACTACTGCTAGTGAACCAGAAAAGCGGATTAAGTTATGGAAAGGACGGAAAGCAGCTTTTGCTGCTGCTGGTAACTTAGGGAAAAATTATTATGTTCAAGATGGGGTTATTCCTCGCACAAAAATGGCTTATGTTTTGCAAGAAATAGAACAAATTAGTCATAAATATGGCTACAAAATCGCTAATGTTTTTCATGCTGGAGATGGTAATCTTCATCCTTTGATTATTTATGATGATTCTGTTGAAGGTGCTTTTGAAACTGTGGAAGAAATAGGTGGAGAAATTCTCAAAATTTGTGTAGAGGTTGGTGGTAGTTTGTCTGGAGAACATGGCATTGGTTCAGATAAGAAATGTTATATGCCTTTGATGTTTAATCAGACAGATTTAGAAACTATGCAATGGGTAAGAAGTGTCTTTAATTCCAAAGGTTTAGCTAATCCTGAAAAGATATTTCCTACACCTCGAACTTGCGGGGAATCTGCTAATATTCAACAAGTTAAGCAGTTTGAAGGAGTGGAAGTTTTTTAGGTTATAGCTATTAGCATTAAGTTATCAGCAGCTAGCAAAGTTGATAGCTAATATCGTTTCATGGAAGTTAAAAGTCATGGATTCATGTTAGGCAAGTAGGTTAGTGTCTAAATCATACAGACAAGCAATCAAACTACAACGTCTGAGTGTTTGGATTTTGGATAAATTTGTTATTAGGCGATGGCCTATATATATCATATTGATCGATAAGGGATAAACTATAACGTTTGAGTTTTTAAATAGATTTTAGACAAATTCACTATATGCTGAGTATCGACAAATACTGGCTAACAAAAAAATGACTAAAGAAATAATTTCTCCAAACTATCCTTGATTGAGGGTATAAAAAAATAAGATTTAGCTTTTCTGACTTCCCTTTTTCTTGTCTCCTTATTTAGGAGCTATTGATAACCTTTGCGTTTCATCTGTCCAGTAAAGTATTCTTAAGGAAATATCCTCTATTTACCTAGCATTCTGTAGGAAAAGAGACTAACTGAATTGATAACTAATAACTGAAATGACTCCTCCAACAGATTCCTTAACCTTACTTAGTCCCTTTAATATAGGAGACTTAATTCTAAAAAACCGAGTCATCATGGCTCCCCTAACTCGGTCTCGTGCTGGAGTAGAAAGAATCCCTAATCCTATGATGGCAGAGTATTACGCTCAACGAGCAGGTGCAGGTTTAATTATTTCTGAAGCTACTGTCATTTCTAAACAGGGTATTGGTTGGCTTAATACCCCCGGTATCTACTCAGAGGAACAAATCGAACCTTGGAAGGAGGTTGTGGATGCAGTTCATGCCAAGGGAACACCTATTTTTCTCCAACTTTGGCACTGTGGGCGAGCTTCCCATAGTAGCTTTCAGGAAAATGGTCAACTCCCCGTATCTGCTTCTGCAGTTATCTTAAATGAAGAGTATATTCATACTCCTATTGGCAAACAACCCTACGAAACACCCCACTCTCTAGAAACAGAAGAAATTCCAGCAGTTGTCGAAGATTATCGTCAGGCTGCCCTCAGGGCAAAAGCTGCTGGTTTTGATGGAGTAGAAATTCATGGTGGTAATGGTTATTTAATTGACCAGTTTTTACAATCAAAGACTAATCATCGGAGCGATCGCTACGGAGGTAGTCTAGAAAACAGATTTCAATTTCTTAAAGAAATTGTTGAATCTATTTTAACTGTATGGCCGTCTAACCGAGTGGGAGTCAGAATTTCACCTAATGGTGCTTTTAATGATATGGGTTCCCCAGATTTTCGGGAAAATTTTCTTTACGTTGCCAAGCAGTTAAATAATTACGGACTAGCTTATCTTCATGTTATGGATGGTTTAGAATTTGGTTTTCATGAGTTAGGAAAACCAATAAATTTGGCAGAATTTCGTGAAGTCTTTTCTCAGGCATTAATCGGAAATTGTGGTTATAAAAAAGAAACTGCGGAAGCTGCAATTAAATCAGGAAATGCAGATTTAATTGCTTTTGGGAGACTTTATATTAGTAATCCTGATTTAGCAGAACGTTTTGCTAATAATTGGCCACTAAATCCACTGCCCGATATGAAAATTTGGTATTCATTTGACCCAGAAGGATATATTGATTTTCCTACTTATCAAGAATCTTGAGTATAAACTAAATTAGCAAGTTAAAAAACCCGGTTTTTGTCAGAAATCGGGTTAATAATTTTAATCATTATTGATCAATTATTTATGGGAATTATTATCAATAACTTCTCGCACTCGATAAATTGGACGTTCTTGAGATTCGTGATAAGTTCGCATGAGTAACTCTGCCAATAAACCAAAACTAAATAATTGCAAACCAGCTAGTAATAAAACAACAACCAAAATTAGTAAAGGGCGATCGGCAAGATTTGCTCCAAAGCCAACTTTCAGAATCGTTAAATAAATACCAAATAATAAGCCTAAACCTCCCGAAACTAAACCTAACATTCCAAAAACATGCATAGGTCTAGTAAGGAATTTCTTCATAAAAAATACTGTTAACAAATCCATCACAACTCGGAAAGTCCGCCCTAAACCATATTTACTTTTACCATAGCGACGAGCATAGTGGTTAACAGGCATTTCTGTAATTCTTGCTCCTTCAATAAAAGCTAAAGCTGGTAAAAATCTATGTAGTTCACCATAGAGATTCATATCAGCAACCAATTCCAAACGATAAGCCTTTAAAGAACAACCATAATCATGTAAATTTACCCCCGTTACTTTGCCAATTATCCAATTAGCAATTTTAGAAGGAAGTAGTCGCGTAACAGCATCATCTTGCCTATTTTTCCGCCACCCACTCACCAAATCATAACCTTCATCCAGCTTAGATAATAATAGCGGAATATCTGCCGGATCGTTTTGTAAATCTCCATCTAAAGTCACAACTACTTTACCAGTAGCATACTTAAATCCTGCGGCCATAGCTGCAGTTTGTCCATAATTTCGACGGAGAATTACTGCTTTTAAATCTGTACGTTTTTCAGCTAATTCTGTTAAGAGTTTTGTCGAACCATCCTGAGAGCCATCGTCTACACAGATAATTTCATAAGTAAGTTGATTGTCTGTTAAAGTAGTAGAAATAGTTTCCAGGAGTTGGGGAATACTATCTACTTCGTTGTAAATAGGTGTTACTATAGATAAATCTAACATATGGTTATTTATTTTCATTAAACTGTATCTTGATGAAGCTTAATATTGAAACAAATATGGTTTTGCTTCCTACCTATGTTACCATTATTACAAAGATTTTTGTATTGGAACTTTAGATATTTTATACTTTTTCCCTCTTATTACTTGTGCCTATACTTATCGTTTCATTCATCCCACAAATATACGAGACTAGAATAACATAGTTTTTCATAAATTGAATAACCGAATTTTTGCAACTAGGAAATATTGTTGATGTTAAATGCTTTTCAGAGATTGATTTACTCTATCAAAAAAAAGGAATGGTTTCCGATTTTATTAATTCTTGTTTTAGCGTGTTGTTTGTACTTTTACAGAATAAATTTCCGAGGTTTATGGATAGATGAATTTTTCAGTATTAGAGATGGGATGCGGATGGCTTTTAATAAGGGTAGGCTACTCTACTATGCTCTTTTAAATCCATGGATTAATATTTCTAATAATGAGGTATGGTTGAGAGTTCCAGCTATTATTTTTGCGGTAGTAGCTGTATATATAATTTATAGATTAGGTAATGACTTTTTTAGTAAAAAAGTTGGTCTTCTTGCAGCATCTTTACTAACTATTTCTCCATTATTTATCAATCATGCTCAAGAAATTAGATACTATACAATGAGTGTCTGTTTGGGTCTTTGTGGCTGTCTTGGTCTAGCACACTCTCTACAGCAACCAGATAAAAAACTTCCAAAATTAATATGGGTTGTAGGTAGAATTTTATCCTTTTACACTACACCTTTAAATGCAGCTTTTTTAGTCCCAGATATTCTGATTTTATGGCTTAAGTTTAAATTTAAAATTTCTAGATTAATCACTTATTTCGTTCTATATTTAACAATTATTGTTGCTAGTATTCCTGTAGCTATTTCTGTGAAAAGTTATTCAGGCTCACACCGAGTAACTTTACCAATTCCTGGTTTAAGAGAAATCTTCCGAGAGCTAAGAGTAATGACTGTATTTGCTCACTCTCCACCACCACCTTATATACCATTATTGATTCAAGTTGTAGCTTTAATTCTTGCTACGGTTATTCTTGCTGCAATTATTAAAAAACCTCGTACTCAGGAAGTTCTATGGGTAGCTTCGTGGGGAATTATACCGTCTGCATCTATTTTTGTTTTTTCTAATGTATTCTACTCGATCTGGAACAGTCGTTATCTCATTATTTCTCAGCCATACTTTATATTACTGGTCGCAATTGGCTTTTTTAAGATTTTGGATTGGCAAAAAATAATTGGAGTTGTTCTGGCCGTAATATATATGTTGGCAGTTAGTTTAGGCTTAGTAACTTATTATACAAGCTCAAACCGATATATGGGAGCATTAGACCACTACAGACCAGTAGCACAATTGATTGAAAGCCAAGATAGAGAAGGTGACATAATCATGTACTCTACATTTCATGGTAATTCTTTCCCGATAAATGGCGGTTCTTTTCCTCTAGCTTACTATTATGGAGGTTATGCACCTATATATCTCGATAAGAGGGAAAAAACAGATAAATCAAATCTTCCAACCTATTTAAAAAATTGGGTTGAAAGTTTACCTCCTACATACTCGCGTATATGGTTTATATATTATGGAGGAGATATGAACATTTTTAAGTCTGTATTTGCCGAGGAATTTACAATTGAATCACAGGAAATTATTGGTAATGCAAATATATTACTGCTGATTCCTAAGTTGGATAAAAAATAATTATACTTAATACTCAGACAGTTGAAAGGAGAAAGGGAAAGAGTTAGTTTTATACTATTTTTATGAAAAAAGTTTTGTCGGATATTAAACCTTATCTGCGATGGGTTATTTTAGGATTAACTATATTTTTTCTAGCTAAAACTCTTAAAGACAACTGGGAACAAGTTCTGGAAATTAGGATTAGTGATTCTGGGTGGGTAAGTTTAGGAACTGCTTTTATCATAACAACAATGGCTCATGTATGGTCGGCAGTGGTCTGGTTTTGGATTATTAAAGAGTTTCATCAAAAAGTTGATTTGCGGTGGGCAATTAGAGTATACCTCCTGACAAATCTTGCCAAGTATTTGCCTGGAAATATATGGCATTTCTATGGTCGTGTTACTGCAACAAAACAAGTAGGAGTAACCGCTGAAATTGCAATTTTAAGTGTGTTAATAGAACCAGTGTTAATGGCTGCAGCTGCTTTAGGAGTTGCTTTGGTTGGTTCCACTCAAGAAAATTTGTTTTTACAATTTTTGTGTTTTTTAGTAGTAATTTCTATTATTCATCCACGAATTTTAAACCCAGTAATTAAATATTTAGTTAAAATCAAATTAAAAGTAAGCAAATCTGATTCAAAGGCAGTTACTGAATTAAAATTAAAGCGCTATCCCATCAAGCCTTTTTTGGGAGAAATTTGTTTTGTATTGATTCGAGGTTCTGGATTTTTATTAACTATATTAGCTTTCAATCCCGTTGAATTGAATCACGTTTTATTAATATTTAGTGCGTTTAGTTTAGCGTGGTTATTAGGTTTAGTTGTCCCAGGAGCGCCTGGAGGTGTTGGGGTATTTGAAGCAACTGCTTTAGCTTTACTAGAGCAGAAGTTTTCTCCTGGTATTCTGTTAAGTGCTGTTGCATTTTATCGGTTGATTAGTGTTTTAGCTGAAACTTTTGCTGCTGGTTTGGCTTGGTTAGAGCAAAAAAAGTCAAAACTAAATTGAGGCTTTTATTCAAAACAAGAATATAAAAAAGAAGCTAGTATGAATCAAACTTTTATTGATTTTTGTCTACCAGTTTTTCATCATATTTTTGTTTAATTTCTTTTACCAACTCTGCTTCATCAGGATTATTTTTTGCCCAAATTTCTCTATCTTGACGAATTTTTACTAAATGAGATTCAATATTTTCTGGATTAATTAAAATCCCAAAATCTTCTGGAACATCTTCTTGTCTATAATCAAGAATTCGGTTCAAAATTAAATTACCTACTTTCGGAGTGTAATGAGAATTATCTGTATAATTTTCCATTTCATTATAGATAGGTTCAGATGTAATACTGTTATATCCAGAAAAATCAAATACAGGAGTAATTTCTACAACTTCACGTTTCCATTTTTCAAAAGTTGACCATTCACCTGTTGCTCGAATTGCTTCCCACTGAGTTGCATGAGAAGGAGAAATGAATGATATTAGTTTGATTTGATTTTGTTGACACAAATCTACAATTTTTTTCAGCTCAGTTAATTGAGTAGGTAATTCATATTTAGCATGAAATCTATAATAAACATTGATGCTATTCCTAAATCTCCACTGAGTTTTTTCTGGGTCAGGATTTCGATATGGCATAAATCCATTTTCTCCATAACCAATATTATCTGGCGGATTTTTTGTACTATCAACTATCGTTTCTTTGCTTGCTACAAGTGCATCTGAAGAAAAGGTAACGTTGACAAAATCTCCTACAGAAATATGCCGTTTTTCTAATCTATTTTCGGAAAAGCTTGGTTGATTTTCTAAGAATGTGTTAAACATAAAAAAATCTAAGCCAAGAATAATTAAATCTAATTCTTTCTGGTTAGCGATCGCGTGTTCTATATAACGTCGTAGTTCATAAATATTCAGACCATTCAAAGATAAATTATAAGCAGTTTGCTCATTTTCTAATGCTGGATGATTTGGATCTAAACCTTGTTTTGTTCTAGATGAACCAATCAAAATTGTTATAGGTTTAATACGAATAATATCATTTGCTTTAAACAGGCGATCGCTATTATCTTTCCGTGGTTTTGAATGATTTATTCCCAAGAAATTGGGAGTATTAAAAACATCATAAGGATCGACAATAATATTGAATACTCCTACACCTACTATAGGGAGAAATGCTGACAACAAAAATATCCAATTATATCGGCGATATTTTTTTCTATTTCCCACAATTTTTTCTGATTTTTTGGGAGATGAAGATTGAGAGTAAGTAGAACTAAGTTGATTATTAATGCTCATATTATAAATCCAAGTAAGTAGACTTCAGTTAATTTAATATCTTCAATATAATTTTTATCTAATTTAGTGAAGCATCATACTTTTGTTTAATTTCTTGTACCAATTTCACTTCATCAGGATTATTTTTAGCCCAAAATTCTCGGTCTTGACGAATTTTTTCTAGATAAGATTCAATATTGTCTGGATTAATTAAAATTCCAAAATCGTCTGGAACTTTTTCTTCCTTGTAAGAGAGAATCCGGTTAAGAACTAAATTTCCAACTTTTGGGGTGTAGTAAGAATTATCTCTGTAGTTTTCCATATCATTATGAATAGGTTCAGTTGTGATACTGTTATATCCAGAAAAATCAAAGATAGGGTTTATTTTTACAATTTTACGTTTCCATTCTTCAAAAATTGACCATTTACCTGAGCTTCTAATTGCTTCCCACTGAGTTGCATGGGAAGGAGAAATGAATAATACTAACTTAATTTGATTGTCTTTACATATATCTACTAGGTTTTCTAATTCATCTAAGAATTGAGTAGATAATTGATATTGTTCGGTATAAGATTTATGATAGACATTGATGTACTTTTCAAATCTTGATTGTATTCCTTCTCTATCTGGATTTAACTTAGGCATAAATCCATTTTTATCTCCATAGCGAACCCTATCTGGGAGAGTTTTTTTACTATCAATTATTGTTTCTTTACTTGCTAATAATACATCTAGAGAAAATATTACATCTATCAAATCTTTTAAGGAAATATGCCGTTTTTCTAATCTCTGTTCAGAAAAATTTGCTTCATTAGTGTTAGATTTACGAAACATAAAGAAATCCAAGCCGACAATAACTAAATCTATTTTTTTCTGATTAGCTATTGCGTGTTCTACATAACGTCTTAACTCATAAGAATTAATACTATTAAGAGCTAAATTATAAGTAGGTTTCTGATTTTCTAAAGCCGGATGATTAGGATCTAGAGCGCGTTTTGTTCTCGACGAGCCAATCAAAATCGTCACAGGTTTTATCCGAATAATATCAATTGCTTTAAAGAGGCGATCGCTATTATCTTTCCGAGGTTTTGAATGATTTATTCCTAAGAAATTAGGAGTATTAAATACATCATAAGGATCGACAACAATGTTGAAGACTCCTACAGTAACGACAGGGATAAATATCGACAGTAAAAATATACAATTATATCGAAGATATTTTATTTTACTTCCCAATTTTTTTTCTGATTTTTCGGCAGTTAAAGGTTGAGAGTAACTAGAACTAAATTTATTATTGGTACTCATATTTATCTAAACTATTAAAATTGGAAATAAAGAAATTCAGACACACGATTCAGGGATAATAAAGCTACACTTGTCAAAATACCAATCCAAACTGCCCACCACCAAGTAGGTTTCAACTTTGCCAAAATTTCCTGAGTATTTGGTAGGAAACTTACAGAAAAAGTTAAGGCTATTAAACCTAAAATTGAGAAAATTTTACTCCCCAAAAATTCCGGCAAATAATTCATATCTTTCCAAGATTGGAGTTGAAAACCAAAATTAGTTAACACAGATAATTTACCTTTAGCTTCCCCTGGTATAACAATTCCATTCAAACCTGTCATTGTCTGTAAAATCTCTAAACCATCCTGAATATTTTGCGCTCGAAATAAAACCCAACTAACAATAACAGCAACAAAAGTAATTACCCATGCCAATACTTTCGGCATCGGAATATTCAACTTTCGCCAACCATGATTTATACATAAATATGTACCGTGTAAACCTCCCCAAATTACATAAGTCCAACCTGCACCATGCCATAATCCACCTAACAGCATAGTTGTCAAAAGATTACTATAACGACGCACTTCTCCACGACGACTTCCACCCAAAGGAATATATAAATAATCTCTCAGAAAATTGGATAAAGTAATATGCCAGCGTCGCCAAAAATCACTAATAGAAGTAGCCTTGTAGGGAGAGTTAAAATTAATCGGTAATTTAATATTAAACATCAATCCCAAACCTATCGCCATATCAGAATAACCAGAAAAATCAAAATATAGCTGAAAGGTGTAACTTAAAGCTCCCACCCAAGCTTCAATAAAACTCAAGTCAGAAGCATTATTAAAAGCTAGTGCTACCCAAGGCGATATAGTGTCAGCTATCAAAACTTTTTTACATAACCCCAGACTAAAAAGACTCAAACCCAAAGCCATATTTTTCTGGGAAAAAATAAAATTACGCAATTGACGAAACTGAGGAATAAGTTCATCGTGGCGTAAAATCGGTCCGGCAATTAATTGAGGAAAGAAAACCACAAAGAAACTATAAGTAAGTAAATCATAATTAGTCTCTCTTGTTTCCCCACGATAAGCATCTACTAAATAAGCTATCTGAGTAAAAGTATAAAAAGAAATTGCCAAAGGCAAAATAATTTGCCCAGCATTCAAATTTGTAGAAACTACTGAATTAACAGTATCTAGGAAAAAGTTCGCATATTTATAATAGGAAATTATTGCTAAATTAACAGCTATACCTACCCAAAGTAAAACATTTGCTCGCTTACTTTCCGGTTTAGCCTCAGCAATAAATTTCCCCATTTGAAAATTCCACAAAATTGAAATTATCAAAAGAGGCAAATAAGCAACATTCCAATAACCGTAAAAAGCAAAAGAACTACCAGTTAACCAAACCTTAGCAGCCTTAATTAAACCAAACTTGGTTAAAGCAAAGAATATAATCAGAGTTAAAGGTAAGAAACTAAATATAAAAACATAAGAGTTAAATAACATACCTAATCACTTTCTCCCTAAATATCTTTTTGCTCATCTGAACAAGATTTTTGCATCACACTTTTCTTTTCCACAGTTTGTGTTTCACCAGGTGGTACAGTTCTCTCCTCCATAAAGAAAATATCCAAACTTTCTAACTTTTCCGCACCCTCATTCTTTTTATTCCAGTCACGACAAACATAGTCTGCATAATAAGGATAAAGTTTTTTACCAATCGCTCGATTTAAAGTTAGAAAATAACTCCGCCACTGCATATTTTTATATAGCTTATTAAATTGTTTCATTGTTGGCTTATCCCAACTTACAGACTCTCCTTTCTCATACAAAATATCAATCTCTTTACCATTTTCCAACTTACCAGGAATAACGTGCCAACCATCATCTCTAGGTGGAGCAGGTGCAAAAATACTCCATAATTGGTCTAATCTTGTCACCCTACTAAATACATCTAACTGTTGTACAGTGCGGCGTTTAAATAATTTGTCAGCTTTAGCAATTAAATCCTGTTTCTTTTCTTCTCTTCTATTATATGTTTGTTGAACAAAACCTTTCACATTCCAAGTCAAAGTATAGATAAGTAGTAAAAATACAACAATATTTAAACCTCGATAAGGACGTATATCTAAAGGACGAAATTTAAAAGGTTTAGTAAAATTTCCGGCAAATTTTCTATTATTGGCAATAGTTTCATAAAATTTTGTTCCGAGAGGTATTATTGATGGTAAACCCATCACAAAAGCCAAAGGTTTAAATATAGGAGACAAACTAAAAACATAAACCAAAGCCTCCCATTTAAAACGTCGATTTTCTTGCCAGTCTACCACCACCCAAGAATTTTTCTCCTGCATATCAGCATAGATAGATTCATCAGTTTGACAAGTAGTTAATGGCGTTCCCGGTAAAATCAAAAAAGTCCGTAGCAGATAAACAACTTTCTTACAAAATCCACAATCTGCATCATAATAAATCTTTAATCCTTGCCGTTCATTTGTCTGAATTTTTTTCTGCCAATTATCCCATACTGCTGTAGGAATCAAAGCAAACCAACTAACAATACTTAAAAATGGAAATATTCCCAGAGTAAAACACAAACCAAAACTAATATGTAAAAGAATAAAAGAAACAACAGAAACTGAACGGAAAAACGTAATTGCAAAAGGAATAAAAATCATAAAAGGTCCTAACCACTCAAACCAAAGAGCTGCCCAGGTTAGTAACTTTAATATCGGTTCTGGAAAACTTAGTAAAAATTGCCCAAATGGCGTAGCATAACCATCGAAACTCAGAGCATAATAAACCGCATCTCCATCAGGCCACCAAATCTCACTCTTTGTCTTATAAGCTGCTGAACCTGCATAAATCAAAACCATTTGAACCATAAATGCTACAGTAGCAGCAGAAAAAATACGCTTAGGCAACTTTTCTGTTGAAGAATTAAGAGCGCTATCTATTGAATAACTTGCTCCTAAAGGTAAAAACATTGCCCAGAAAAGTAGAGCGCGTAGTACATGATCGGCAGCAAAAATCAGGACTGGATTTCTGTTATGAATAGAAATAATAAATGCCCAGATAGCAATAGTTGCTAATCTAGTTCGATATCCTACAAGCAAAGCTATAGCTACTAATCCAGCAAATAAGAAAATTAAACCCTGTACAAAAGCTTCACCACTAATTGAATTTATTGACCAATAAAAAGGGTTGGAAATTTCCTTAAGTAATGTCCGAGGCATCACTCCAGCATCACTATAATGAGCTGTTAAATCTGTAGCACGGATAATTAATTCTACAATAATTATTAATGCTAAACCCACTCTAAATAGAGCAAGTGAGCGCAAGTCTAAACCAAATAATTCTTCTAGTTTAGTCTTTAATTTATTTTCCTTCTTTAAATCATCTATTATCATTGTATTAGCCTTTATTTAATTTTTTTAGGTAAATTAAACATCAAGTTACTTTCCTATCTTTATCCTTTTAGCAAACCAAATTTTGATTCTATTAGATAAAACTTGAAAACCATGAGAAAGAGTAGGTAAACGTTGAACATAAACACCAAGTCTAACCAAGGCTGCTAACCCACCATGCAAACTAATACCAAAACTTGTAACAGCAGCGGCATTTTTCCCCAAAGTAATCATTTCTCCTAAGTGTAAATAATGAAAAGGTCTGGGACGTTTACTATTTAAAATTCTCCACAAATTTTTAGCTGCTTGACTTGCTTGTTGATAAGCAACTTGAGCTACAGCCGGAAGTTTTTTCCCATTAGAATATAAAATTTCAGCCACATCTCCCAGAGCAAATACTTCTGGATAATCAACTAATTGTAAAGTTGGCTCACAAATAAGTTGACCTCTAGAATTATGGGAACAATCCAAATTTTTTACCCAATCTCTCACTTGAGTACCTGCCGTCCACAGAACAAAATCTGTCGGAATAATAGCACTTTCATTAGACTGCCATAAAGTAATTTGGTCAGCTTCAATAGCATTAACACTTGTCTCTAAACTGATTAAAACATTTCGTTTATCTAGAGCAACTTGAGCATTTTTACGAGTAGCTGAAGTAAAGCTTTTCAGGATTTCTTTTCCTCTTTCTATTAAACGTATTTCTCCCCTTATTCCCAATCTATCTGATATTTTTCCTGCTAACTCTACTCCGCTCGGACCCCCACCTATAATAGCTACTCGAATTAATTCTTTATTGGAATTTTCCAAACTTTGTAGTTTTTGTTCTAGGATTTGAGTATCAGCTTGAGTTCGGAATGTCAAAACATTTTTTTCTGCACCAGTTGGTAATTTTCCATTAGTCACTCCCACAGAAATAACTAAGTAGTCATAAGCTAAATTTCCTTGTTCTAAAAGTTTAACTTGACGAGCTTTAAAATCAATATCTTGAACCTGATCTTGACAAAACTGTAATTTTTTCTTTTTGATAAGTTTATCAAAACGAGGAAATATTTCCCAGGGTTCAAGTTCACCTGTAATTACCTCATATAGCAAGGGAGTAAACACAATATGATCGTGTTGATCTATTAATGTAACTTCGCAATTTTTATGTTTAAAACCCCAAAAATCATGTAGATGTAATGCCGTGTAAAGACCGCCAAAGCCACCTCCTAATATACAAATTTTTGTGGCTGTATTACTTCCTTTTGCTGTGTGAGATTTTTGTCCGGTTTCCACGGTTTTTAATCTTGATAAATTTTATTGTTTTTTGCCTAACTTTGTACCATTTTACCATTCATGGTTTATGTTTATGTATATAAACATCTCTCATTTATTACCATTAAATCCCATTTTCAACCAAGGTAGTTCACTAGCAAAAATTTCTGCCAACTTGATAATATCCTCCAATAATAAATGCTTTAAATTATGTTCAACAATAGTCATAATCAGAGGCATACTATGTTAGTTTCATTTATGTAGAAAACTTTGAAAATTAATAGTATATGCTTTTGGGTAAAACCTGTTCTAAAGTAAATTTAATTGTATTTATTTTCTTAAGCAAACGATGAAGTAGTATGTGATTTTATCGCACCGATAATAAGGAAATTTGGTAAACTTATAATTTAAACTTGAAAACTTTAAACAAACACTCCTGTATCTATAGCAGTTTCCAGGGTAGTTAGGATATCGCTCCCTTTAAATTTAGTCACAGCAAGAATTTAAATTGTAACTTCTGACTTTAACTATATCGCCATAGCATGGAAACTAAAACTCGAAGTAAATGAATGCAGAAGGAACAGTTGCCCCTAATAAAATAGTTAAAGCTAATAGAGTTCGGGATACCCAAGGAGACAATAATATTTCATACTCCTCTCGTTTTTGCCAGACTGCCAAATGTTCTAAAAATAATGCCCCTATTGCCAGAAACATAGTAATAGCTAGAGCATAAGCCTCATTTATACTATAAGAACTAAAAGCATCAATAACTCCAGAGAATGAATATGCCCATGGTGTAACTAAAGTTTGTAATTTAACCCCCAACCTACTAATATTGGTTTCCATGAAAAATAAACAACCTAGAGTTACTGCCAAAAAAGTCAATGCCCAGGATACAAACTCAGTTTTGGCAGTCCATCTCCCCACAAACCTCTGAAATGATCTACCTGCATATCTGAGTACCAATAATAGAGCGCCGTGGTAAGCCCCCCATAAAATAAAATTCCAGGCTGCACCATGCCAAAAACCTGAAAGAGTAAAAGTTATAAATAGATAAAATGCTGCCCACTGTTTATTTGCACCCATCAATGGGATAAAAACATAGTCCCTAAACCAATTACTCAAAGTAATATGCCAACGTCGCCAAAATTCTTGAATACTTACAGAGGTGTATGGCGCAAGAAAATTAAGTTCTAATTTAACTCCAACAACTTTAGCTATACCAACAGCCATAAAGCTGTACCCACCAAAGTCAAAATATATTCTTAAAGTAAATAAGAAAGCATGGAACCAAATTAACCAAGCATTTGCCGTTTGTGTTAGGTCGATGTATGGGCTAATGTTATCTCCTAGAACAAATTTCATAAATAAGCCCAGAGACAACCACCGTAAACCTATATCAAAATTTTCCGCTGTAAATTTGAACCGGAAAGACTCTATTTGAGGTAATAATTGTTTGCGTCTTTCGATTGGACCAGCTACAATTTGAGGGAAGAATGCAATAAAGTTAACGTAATCTACAAAATTAATCTGCTTTTTCTTTTTACTTTTTGCTGTAAATGAATCTACAACAAATGCCACCATCTGAAAAGTATAAAAAGAAATACCTGGTGGAATAGTTTTATATACAGGTAAAGGAAAACTTTGTTGCCAATTATTTGGAATTGCTACTACTAAACCAACGACGTCTTCTACAAAAAAGGTAAGATATTTAAAGTATGCTAATATCGCCACATCAAAAACTATCAAAAAAGTAGCGATCGCCCTTGACTCCCAACCACTTCTGCGGAACATTAGTTGCACCATTATGTAGTTGAAAATCACTTCAAATATAAATACAGCAAAACTTTTTACATTAGCATTTAAAAATAATGTTAGTGAGAGTACCATCAAACCGATGGTATCAAAATAATCTCGCCATAGGTTTAGACTTTTTCCTAGGGCACGAATGCTAAAGAAAGGCACACTAAAGATTAGTAGTACCCACCAGAAGGAAAAATCAGAAAAATTCAATTAACTATTTCCTCCTCTCTCTAGATAGCAACTTATCCCAATTACTTAGGGTTTGATCCATTTGTTTATGTTTATCTGTTAAATTAATTTCAAGTTACCAGGAGAAATTTTTTCTAGTAACTGCTGTTCGTTTCTCATTTTATCAAGAAAAAGTCTTAATCTATACTCAATTTTACAGGTATGATTAAGACTTTTTCTCTTAAATATCTCCAGAAATTACACCAACCCTCGAAGTTATACTAACTTTACAGGGAAAGTGTTTTATTTTTTGGAGATGTCTATGTGCTACTAAGTATTTTTACCAATGGATAATTGATAATTGATAATTCATCCACAAAGATTTAAAGCCTTCTATTTCAAGATAAGAAAGCTTAGTAGATTTCTGTATCTTCAATCTAAGGTAGGTTTTAACTAGAGGTAATTATCCATTATTCATTAGTGAATTATTTCCAAAAACCGCCCCAACCTTTACCAGATTTTGCAGCTGGTTCTTCTTCTTTTTCTGTTACTTCTTCAGAAACTTCCAGATTTTCTAATGCTTCTGAAATATCAAATTCAGACACTAAATATTGAGCTGATTTCTCAATTGTAGGATAATCCCAAAACAATGTAGAAGGTAATTCTAAATCTAGTTCATCTTCTAATTCACCTACTAGAGTTACTGCATCAATTGAGTCTAAACCATGACGAGTTAGAGGATCTGTAAACTCAATAGTGGTTTTATCAATAGTAAGTTGTTCTGCTAATCTCTCCCTAATCCAGTTTTGCAGAATTTCTACTGGGGAATTAAGCGTGTTGGAGTTCTGAACTTGCATTTTTTATATTCTCCTGTTGTTGGGTTTTTGCTAATTGAAAAGGAACAATAGAAAAGGCTTTATTTTCGTTATAAAGTTTGAGCATTTCTTGAGTGACTTTTTCCTGGTAGGATTGGTCTACTTTTTGTGAATGCCCAAAAGGTTCTAGTAGACGATTTAGACTTAAAACTAACCATTCACCACTAGCAAAGAATTCTCCTAGTAATTCCCGGTTATAAATCCACATTTGTACACACGCAGTAGCAGCGTGTAAAGCACAATATTTTTTAGTTATTTCAAATAGTTCTGGTGACTGATCGTGACCGAACTCAAATGCTGAATTAGCAATTTCTTGATCGTGAGCATTTACTTCTTCAAGGATACACTCAGTTAAGTTAGTAATTTGCTCTAGAACTAATGGTTCTATATTAGCATTTTTTAAACCTTTTAACTGTTCTAATGCAATTTCTAATCCTTGTAAAGTATCATCAGCACCCCGCCCTGAAATTTCTAATTTTTCTGGTTCCAAAGTAGGCAATTGTTTCTCTAAGGAATAGATTATTTCCAAACGAGATTTAATCTTTTCCATCTTAGCAGAATTCCGTCGAGAACGATGTTTTGTTAACTGACGGAACTGTAACATTAGAGCGTGTAAATTAACAGTTGTACTACCATCAAACACACTAATAATTGAATTATCTCTTAGCACTTTTTGGAACATTCCAAAATCATGTTCTTCTCGCATATAAAAGCGAGAACCTAACACTGATGAAATATTATTAATCATTGTTTCTAACTGAACAGTGACAAAATATTTCACCACTGCTGCCCAAACACTAAATTGTTCGGGAATAACATGAAATCCTCTTGCTGCTCCAATAGTTTCACAATCACAAATTAATAGGTCTAAAAATGCATCTAGTAGAATTTTTCTAGGTTGAGGAATATCAAAAACTGTCTTATTGTAAATGACCCGATTAATTGCAAACTTTAACGTAGTTCTTAAAGCTGTATCAGCAGCACCATGAGAAAAAGCTGCACATAAAGTTCTAGTAATTTGAAATCCTTTCAAAGCTACTTCTAGACCTGCTCCTTCCCCTTTTATCAACATATCTTCAGGTACAAAGCAATCTTTAAAACCTATCCCACTCATATCAGAAGCTCGAATTCCGTGGGTAAGAATTTTTGGTAAATTGTAGTAATTTGCTGAATCAAGTCTGCTTTTTTCTACCATAAATAAAGACAGACTTCTTGCTCCTCCATCTTCTTGATCCGTCTTCGCTAATATATAAGATATTCCTGAAATAGTCGCCCGATTTATCGGCCATTTTTCTCCATTCAGTAGATAACCTCCAGGAACTTTTGTGGCAGTCAAATCTCCACCAACTAAGTCAGCACCATGTTCCTTCTCTGAGTAACCCAGGCACATTGCCCCATGTTCATCTTTAATATAAGTTGCTAACCTTTGTTTTTGCTCTTCTGTACCAGCCATCCAGGTAATAAAAGACCAAAACAAAGTAGTAAAAGCAATTCCTATTGTTTGGTCACGGCGACACAAAACCTTCACAAAAGCCACAAATTCTTCAAAAGAAGTAAACTCTCCACCACAATTGACAGGTACATAGTAATGTTGTAGCTTCCAGTTATAGAGCCATGCAATTTCCTCATGGGGAAACTCTTCACTCTCATCAATCTCAATTACTTTCTTGAAAGACATTTTACTGTCTGGATTTTCTGGATCGCCAAGAGCGCGTTCTAGTTCTTCAGCCACCCAATATTGCTTTAGTTTATCCATGCTAAATCTCCTAATTTCTCAGTTAAGCTTCTAGCTATTTTTCACTTGAGATGCTAATGACTCAACTTCTTCTTGTAACTTGCGATACTTAGAGGTTAGTTGAGGATTTTCACTCCAGTCAGCTATTACATCTAGTGTTCCTGCCAAAAAGTTTGAGCGACAGGCACGACGTTGAATCTTGCCACTAGCAGTTTTAAGAATATTTCCTGGTTTACCTAAAACTACAGCATATACTTGTAGTTCATGGTCTTCTGAGACAACTTGGCGGATGTCATTAATTACTTTTTCAGTATCCAAATCTTGGGTGCGACGTTCCACCTCTTGAACAATGACTAGATGTTCATCACCCTTAACTTCAATTGAAAATGCTGCGCCATAATCTGGACGAAGTGCTGGATGAACTTGTTGTACTGTCCACTCTATATCTTGGGGATAGTGATTTGTACCTCGGATAATGATCAAATCCTTGATCCGGCCAGTAATATATAATTCACCATCTTTCAGAAATCCTAGATCTCCAGTCCGCAAAAATGGACCTTCTCCAGTATCTTTGGTATAAGCTTGGAATGTTTCTTTGGTTGCTTCAGGACGTTCCCAGTATCCTTGAGCCACACTGGAGTCTAATACCCAAATTTCTCCTACTTCATCAGTTGCACATTTTGTGAAAGTTTCTGGATTAACAATAGCGACCTGAGTTTCACAAACTAAGCGACCACAAGATGGATAAGCTCTTACCCCTGTTTCATTGTGAGAAACTTCTACAATTTTCTTTTTTTCTACTAAAGCAGTTGCATCTATAGTACAAAGTACAGGATCTGTAAGTTTCGGTTTAGCTGAGACCAGCAGGGTATCTTCTGCTAATCCATAACATGGAGCAAAGGCATTCCAACGAAAACCACTAGCTGAGAAAGTTTGGTAGAAACTCTCCATAACTTTAGGATTAATAGGTTCTGCTGCATTACCTGCTGCTTCCCAACTACTCAGGTCTAATGTAGATAGTTGTTTTGGTTTAACTCGCCGAACACAAAGGTCATAGGCAAAGTTAGGTCCCTGACTGTGAGTAGCTTTGTAATTTGAAAGAGCTTGCAGCCAACGAAGCGGTTGCTTGACAAATGAGAATGGGGACATAATGTAACATGGAGTCCCATTGAATAAAGGCTCCATCATTCCTTCCACTAATCCATAATCGTGAAAGAAAGGCATCCAGGTTATAGTTATACTTTCTGGCGTGTAGCCACAAGCCCTCTGTAGATAGCCCAAATGGTGCAGCAAGTTCTTATGGGTTAGCATTACCCCTTTAGGAGTCGAGGTAGAACCAGAAGTATACTGTAAATATGCTAGAGTATCGCTGGTAATTTCAGGGTCTACCCATTCTTTAGCTAACTCTAAGTCAACAGATTCAGTATTTATCCAGCGCATTGTCTCGAATTCTGGAAACTCATCTGCTACTTCTTCTACAAGAGAAATTATTGTACCAGTTGTTAGAACTATTGAAGCTTGAGCATCTTGAACTATAGCTCTTAGTCTTGGTAAGGTGCGTTTGAGACGACCTGCTTCTGGAGGAGGCACGGGAATTGCGATGACTCCAGAATATAGACAACCACAAAAAGCTGCTATTGCTTCTAATCCTTGTGGATAGAGTAGTAAGCCTCTTTCTCCTTTGACTTGATGTTTTTGTAGTAATGCTGCAATAGCTCGTACTCGATGCTCTAGTGAAGCATAGGTCAAGCTTTCTCCTTCTTTTTTTCCGTCAACTAAGAAAGTGTATGCTAGCTTTTCTGGTTGTTCTACTGATAAAGTTTTAAGTAGATCTATTAGGGTAGAATATTTCACTGTCTCACTCATTTAATGGGAGAGGCATTGGCTCACTTTTATTTAAGATATAGTTCGTTGTCTAGATTGGACTAGGAACTTAATTTAATTATTTGTCCTGAGTAACACACCTGATAAAATGTGATTTTAGTAACATTTACTTATGTTGTCTGTTTCTCAGAGCTTAATAAATCCATGCAAGCAATGATTTTTCAACTAAGAGGTGGTAGTTTTTTTTACTATATCTTTAGCCAGCCTGTTTTATTTTGGCATAAGTTGATCGACGATTGCAACTGTTTGCTTTCTTCTTTACCGAATCTTTAAATAATATAGAACTCTTTATGCTCCACTCAGACCAGACTAATTTTGGCCAACTCTAGTAATTATTGAGGCAAGTAAAATTTATCTGTGAAATAAAATATTGAACAATCTATCTATAACAAGTTTGATGGAAGCTGATTTCATTAATGGATAATGAATAATTAGCTCTGGTTAAAACCGAAAGGATTGAATACGAGGAGATGACAATTTCTTTTCTCTTGGTCAATTGGATCTGGCTTTTGCAGCACTTCATGTCGGCAACATCTCTAATTTTCAATTTCTTTCAAGGCTGGTTACCATAACTAACCAACAAGAAAAAGGCTATATCATCTATTATTAAAATTAGAGTTGCTAAATTTATTACTTATAATTCACTATTACCAATTGCTATAAGTTGATTAGGTTAAATTATATATAATTCTCAAATGAGTTACCACAACAATCAAAACTTTCAAAAAAATCCTGAACTAGATGATGAATCTGCCTCAAATTCATTCACCAGTCTATTTAATGGTGGGAAATCAATTCAAGTTTTTTTTGCACAATTTTTAGAATGGTTTCAGGCACTTCCTAAATTGGGGAAAATCATAGGATTAATTATTATTCCCATATTTATTATCAAGATACTAGAGGCTGTTGTTAGTTTAGTTTCTTTATTGATTACTATCGGAGTATTTGGAGTAGTTATTTATCTTGGATATCGTTTTTTGATTCCTCTTAATTACTCGGAAAAAGATAAATAGAAAAACAGTAATATCTGGATTTTTTAGATAATAATTAATCATTGAAAATCTAGTTATATCAAACCCGGGTTATGAAAAAATAACCACTATGATTATACGATTAATTTTTTGTCAAATCTAAAGAACTTATATAGCCATATATCATTTCTCAAATCATAGATAGAAATACACAAGTTTTGAATTCTAGGTAATAGGGAATGCACAGGAGAGAAAAATATTATATAGCAATCCTTAATATGATCAGTGTCATATTATTTGGCAACTGTAAACAAAATTTCAAATATCAGTTTGACCAAGGCAAAATAATAGTATATAGTATCTTTGAAATTCGTTTCAAAAACTGTATAGATTTATTACAGGTTTTATCTGTTAACAATATTTAGAGATAACAGATAGGTTTAGGAAGTATGGGTAAAGTAGAGACAAAACCAGTTTTAATCTAAAACTAGCCCCCTATTTGTTCCTGGTTAGGAAAATCAAAAATCAAGGCTAAAAACAGGTAAACTTACTTATAATACCATACTTACGATGCAAAATAGTCAATCTAAAAGTTGAAAATATTAAAGTAAATATATTAAGTATGACAAGCCCGACTTGTGATTCAGGGATTAATAATAACCCAGAGACATCGTGGCAGTTAAAATCTAAGCAACTACCAATCTGGGTTCGTAGATGTGGTGCTTGGGCTACGGAAATATCTCTCATTGTAGTGAGTGGAACTGTTCCATTTTGGCTTGGTCAGTTGAGCAACACAGGCAATAAATCTGTTCCTATTAACCCAGTTGTAGCAAATACTACAGAAGTAATTGCCAATACCTTTGGAATTCCTTTACGAAACCGTTATCAAAAAGTAACACCTCTAGCTAATCTACTATGGTCTGGAGCATTATTAGCTCCTGTAGTAATTGTAAGTTGGCAGTTATATTTATTAGCGACAACAGGTCAAACATTGCCTAAGCGTTGGTTTGAAGTGAGAGTAGTGGCAGCTTTAGGAAATTCTCCAGGCTGGAAAAAAACCTTGATGCGTGAGGGTCTAGGAAAATGGGGATTACCCATGGGCACTGCCTACTTAATTTGGCGTATAACTGGAGCATTTCCTTCTTTGGGAATCCTTTTATTATTGGCAGGATTAACATCCTTCATTGATATTTATTTTGTTCGTTTTAATAAACTACGTCGCACTGGACACGATCAATTAGGAAATACTTTTGTTGTAGATGCTAACTCGGGTCAGTTAGATTCTAATCCTTTTAGTTTAGGTGATACTGAGACAAAAATTTCTATAGCAACAATTGTTCTGACTGAAAAAAAATCAGAAAGTTTTCATTTATGGCCTTGGATACGACAAAATCCTGGTATTACTTTACTGATTGTGACTACTGTAGGTATGGTCTCAGTTTTGGGGACTATTTTTGGCACTCACGTTTATATTCAAAATCAAGCAAATTGGCGAGAATTTAAACAACAAGATAATGATATGTTTCTGGCTCTTGTGAACAAGTTGTCTTTAACTTCCACTGAACCCCAGCAACGACGAGTGTCAGTTTTAGCCTTGGGTTCTACTAAAGATCCCCGTGCCATACCATTATTGGTAGATTTGTTGGGACAAGAAAAGGAACCAAGTATACTGGATGGAATTCAACTATCTTTGGTAAGTGCTGGACCGACAGTTCTGCCAGAACTACGTCGCTTAAATCAAGCTCTGAAAAATGATTTGGATTCTTTAAGTTATGGTGGTAATTCTCAAGAACAACTTTTGGTATCTTTGCGGCTAAGGGCTACTCAAAAGGGGATCGCGAAGGTTCTGAAAGTTTACAGTGGTGTGGTTAAAGATGTTGATTTGAGTGGAGTAGATTTAGGTCAAGTTACTTCTACTCCAGCAAGTTTTACTTTGATATTAGAAAATACTGACTTGTCTGGAGTGAAATTTAGAGGTGCTATTCTGAATCAAGCTAGTTTTAAGAATAGTCGTTTCTATGGACCGGGGCAAGATAACCGTCTAGGAACTTTTGATGATTCCATTGCTGATTTGAGTGGGGCAAATCTGATAGAGGCCAATTTAATGGGTGCTGTATTAGGTCCAGTTGTCATGCAGCGTGCAGATTTGTTTCGAGCAACTCTTAGTAAAGCTAAAATGCCAGACTCTATGCTGATAAAAGCAAATTTAAGCAGTGCCAAGTTAATTGAAACTGACTTACATCGAGCAAACTTAAGAGAGGCAAGTTTTACTGGAGCAGATTTAGGAAGTGCAGATTTATCAGAAGCTAATTTATACAGAGCTCATTTAAGTAAAGTCAAAGCTGAAGGTGCTACTTTCCAATCATCAGATCTAAGAGAGTCTAACTGGCAAGGAGCAAATTTATCAGGAGCAAACTTCAGTAGAGCTAATTTGAAAAAAGCAGACCTAAGTTTAGCCCAATTAACTAATGCCAACTTTAGGAATGCTCAACTGCAAAATGCTAATTTGCGAAATACAGATTTAAGTTTGGCAGATTTGCGAGGAGCAAACTTAAGTGGAACTGATTTAAAAGGAGCAAAATTGGCAGTACCAAAACCTGCTCAGGCAGATCAATTTTTGGCCAGCCCATTAGATACATTCAAATCGGATCATTTAAGAGGAGTGAATTTCAATTTTGCTAAGAACTTAAGTCCTAATCAAATTAACTATATCTGTAAACAGGGAGGAGTTCACGAAAAATGTAGCAGCAATTGAAAAGGAGTAAAAAACTTCCGCTTTTAGAACAGACTCAAAGACTAAAACCTTTGTTCATAAATTGTTTTACATATAATCAGGACTTGCTGATTATATTAAGAAAAAAAATGAGAAGCTTTAAGTTGTTTCAACAGCTTCTCATCAACTAATTAAATATTTCAGAATTTAGACTAGAAAATTCTAATTATGGTATGACTATACGGAAACTGCTGTCTTAGTAGTAGCAGCTAATTCTCCACTAGCATATTTAGTAGCAAACTCATCTAAAGTGTGAACTTTAATTTTGCTAGCATTTCCAGCAGTACCGAACTGTTGATAACGATCTAGACATACTTGCTTCATGTACTTGATAGAAGGCTTCAAGAAGTGACGAGGGTCAAAGTTAGAAGGATCTTTAGCAGCAGCCTCACGAATAGCAGCGGTGATGGCCAAGCGGTTATCAGTATCGATATTCACCTTACGAACACCACTCTTGATTCCTTTTTGAATTTCTTCTACAGGTACACCGTAAGTTTCTGGAATATTACCACCATATTGGTTGATAATTGCGATTAAATCTTCAGGAACAGAAGAAGAACCGTGCATAACTAAGTGAGTATTAGGTAGACGACGGTGAATTTCTTCAATGCGACTAATAGCCAAAATTTCACCAGTAGGCTTACGAGTAAACTTATAAGCACCATGGCTAGTACCAATAGCAACTGCTAGAGCATCTACTTGAGTTCGTTCTACAAATTCTACAGCCTCATCTGGGTCTGTTAAAAGTTGATCTTCGGTAAGCTTACCTTCTGCTCCATGGCCATCTTCTTTATCGCCCATACCAGTTTCTAAGGAACCCAAACAGCCTAACTCACCTTCTACACTTACACCAATGGAGTGAGCAACTTTAACTACTTCAGCAGTAACATTAACGTTATATTCAAAGCTAGCTGGAGTCTTAGCATCTGCCTCTAGAGAACCATCCATCATCACGCTAGTGAAACCATGACGCATAGCCCCATAGCAAGTAGAAGGAGAATTACCATGATCTTGGTGCATAGCAATAGGAAGATGAGGGTAAGTTTCTACTGCAGCCAAGATTAAGTGACGTAGAAAATTTTCACCAGCATATTTGCGTGCCCCACGAGAAGCTTGTAAGATTACAGGGCTGTCTGCTTCATCTGCGGCCTGCATAATGGACTGAATTTGCTCCATATTGTTGACATTATATGCAGGAATGCCATAACCGTTTTCTGCTGCATGGTCTAGTAGTAAGCGCATTGGTACGATAGCCATACCTTTTCCTCCTAATATTTTTTGTTATTAGCTTATTAGTAACTTGATTTACTTAAGCTTAATTCTTACGACAATCTTAAGACAAATTGAAGATTCTGTCTATCAATAATTAAATTTATCTTTTAATCTTTGAGTAAAATTTGCAAAAGTCCCACGCTTCAACAAATTAGGTGTTGAAATTAATGGAGTCAAATTTTTGTTCTTATCAACCTGGTAGACTTCTAATGCTGGTTAAACCTAGTAGGGTGTCTAGCTTGAAAATGTGGGTAAGTTTGAGCAAGCTGGAATACCTCTCCCACGACCCCTCTTCTGCAAGGATAGGGGTGAGTTTTCTCCCACTTCCCTTGTAGGGAAGGGGGTTGGGGGGTTAGGTTTTTTACCCACAATTTTAGTCCAGACGCGCTGGTAGTTTGTCAATTTTCAAATGATGGGTTCAAACTAAATTAAGATTAAGAAGATAAGGGATAAAATTTAATAGATTACCCATCAAATCAATCTTGACAGACCACTATGAGTTATTATTCAAGCAGCCTTGAGAAATATTACTGTATACTTCCTACAGTCCTTTTTTAGGTTTGCTGTTAAGTATTTTTGTTTATTTATAGTTTTAGTGGATCGCCCGGGACTCGAACCCGGAACAAATCGGTTAAAAGCCGAGTACTCTACCATTGAGCTAGCGATCCAGATTTATCTTTATTTTTATCTCACACAGTTATTAATAGTAGCATAGTCATAACAAATATTGCAAGAGTTTTTGGGAAAAATTTTAGATTTTGTGACAATTTGCCATGAATATGTGATTTTTTGATTGATCGAGTCCATATTTGGTGGACAAATCAATGCTGTACCAAATGATAAACTCAGGCATACAACTATTACACAAATGTTGCAGTGAGTCTGATTAGCATTTCACAAGAAGACCCAGGCTCTAAATCAACCATACGATAACCTGTGTTTAGAGAATTAGCAGGAGCTGTCCATGGTTTTAAACAGTAAAAATCCTGATTCTTAACTGTCCAGAAGACAATAGTTGAATATGCAGAAGTATAACTCAGTGTAATTCTCAAACCACGACTTTGATCGTGGACAGTTGTAGCCAAACCTGTTAAATTTTCAAACACTGCATCCACTTCATCTAGTTTAGGATCAAATTTACAATCATTATCATATAGAATTCCTGTATTCTGATCTAAATATTGCATTGAAGGAATATTAAAGTGGAGCTGATGCTTATTTGGAGCCAAGAAATAAGGATGCAGACCTGTAGAAAATGGCATCCTTTGGGTATTGCCCAAGTTAGTATAGGTTTGGAATATTTCTAGAGAATTACCTTTCAGTTGGTAGGTAAAGGTAAGCTTAAAGTCAAATGGATAAACGGTTCTAGTTAATCTATTGCTAGTTAAAACCAGAGTTATTGAAGCATTATCTTTATTTGAATTTCCTATAACTTCCCAAGGTAGGTCTCGTGCAAATCCATGTTGTTTGAGAAAATAATTATTACCATTGTATTTGTATTTGTTGTTTAGTAAGTGGCCACAAATTGGGAATAAGATGGGTATTCCACCTCTCACAGTTAATTCTGGATTCTCAAATCTTTCACCATCAAGGAAAAGTAGCTCCTGATTCTTCACACACCAACTGGTAATTATTCCTCCTCTCTCTGGTACTATATTAATACTAGAATTAAATGCTAAATCAGAGAGGGTATAAGTTTTATATTTTTTCTGTTGCAGTGCAATGGCAAACACAGTTTTTATTTTAATTCAGGAATTGAGTATTCAATATTAGGTACTGGGTTATGAGCGCTAGATGACTAGAGATCAAATATAAACTTTTTTAGTCATTTGCCCAATGATTTTTAGATTTTAATTTATCTGTGATTAAAGACTGAATAAATATATGAAGAAATCTAAAATAGGGAATAGGGAGAAGGTAAGAAACACAATTCTTGTGCAAAAAAAAATAGTCCGGAAATATTCACCAAATCAAATGATTATTTTTGCTATTAGCCATGAATGTAAATACATCTTATCGGTTCCCGCCTCAAGATTGTCTTGACAAATAATATGAATTTACTAGAGGTGTGTATTGAAAAAATGATAATAGGTTTTAAACTGTACATATATGAATAAAAGAATTATCTAAAAAAATATCTACTTTCAGACTTCATTATTCCTGATTGTGCAACGCCAATTTACTAGTAACTATTAATTTTGTTAGAGTTTTTTTTACTTTCTACTTTATGCTGTGTTTATCAGCCTATAGACTTTTCCAAATAACATAACTAACAAGAAAGGATAGTGTGAGTAGCAATAGTTTTTAATATTCGTATAATCTTGATTAAATTTGTAAACGGGGTAATTCAATAAATGGTTTTTTGAGAAATGGTTTTTGAATAAAAGAATCTGTTGCTTCTTTGGCAGTTTCTTGATGATTTAATATTGGCGGTAGAGAAAAGCTCTTATTATTATTAAAACTTGCTTCTTCCTCTAAATTATTTTGATCAGAGTTTGTAGGATTTCCATTGCTTTCTGGAGATTTTTGAGGTAACTCAGGTAAAGTTGGAGTTGATAAAGTATTAGAGTTTCGTTCCCCAGAAAGAGAGTCAATACCAACAAAATTAAAATCTTTATTTATTGGATCTATTGCTACAGGAGTTCTCATTGGCTGATGAAAAACACTGGAAATTTCTGCAATGTGTTTGAGAATTTCCTTCCCTTTTTCACCTTTGACAACCTGGGGTTGATATTGGCTAACCACTACTGGCAAAAACTCTATCTTCATTTTCCCTGTTTTTAAGGAGACTTTCAAGACTGCTGTCTCATAATCACTCTCTTTGTTAGAAGTATCTCCAAAAATAAAATTACCTAAAGAATAGATAATAGGTCGCCCTTGATAAATTTCTGCCCCCTGCAATACTTTTGGATGGTGTCCCACTACTAAATCAGCACCTTGGTCAATTGTCATCCTAGCTATATCCATCTGCCAGTCTCCAGGATATTCTGATAATTCAACTCCCCAATGATAGTTAACAATTATCCAGTCTACCTGCTTTCTCAATTTTTGAATATCTGAAGCTATCCGATCGTTATTGCGACTATTAACGTTTACTGAGCCAGTGGTGGGTTGAATATCTGTATCATAATAATTTAGGTATGCAATCTTTTGGCCTTTAACTTCAATGATTTTTGGCCTTCTAGCCTCTTCTTTTGTTTTACCAGCTCCTAAAGAATGAATACCTGCATCCTCTAGAGTTTCTATTGTTTCTACTAGGCTCTTTTCTGCATAACCTATAGTATGGTCATTAGCTAAATTGACCAGATCGACTCCTCCTGAGGTTAATACCTTAACATAGTTGGGGTTTACTGTTAATTCTTTTTGCTGAGTTGTACTTTTTAGAGTCGAGCGAGTTAGAGGATTTTCTAGATTAACTATAGCCAAATCTGCTGTTCTATATTCATCCATTTTGGCAAACGGTAACTCATAATTTCCCTTGATTAAATTAGAAACTGGATCAGATAAATTAACATCTCCGCCAAACATCAAGGTAACTGTAGGATCATTTGGGTTAGCTATCTTTTTATGATTAATTACTTGTATTTTTTCACTGGCAGTTTCCACCCACTTCTCTGAAATTGAATGTCTTACTAGAACTGAATAATAACTTACCCAACAACCTAAAATAAAAGCTGCTAATGCTGAACCTATTAACATCAAAGAGCGAAATGTTTGAAATTTCAGGTTATCAGTTTTGTCTGCAAAATTAGATTGCTTATTTAAGTTTCTTTTTGCAGGGGAATTAATTCTCACAGAATGTTTCCAGAGTATGTGGGATGAACCACTCAAACGCCCCACAATGTTTACTCTTTCTAGTACAGGAGAGTTAAGTTTACAAAGTTGATGACAGATAAACTTAATTAATCTATCTACAGGAGGTTCACGCTTAAACTCTACTAAAACTTGTAGATATCCAGTAGTTTCTTTAGCTATACGAGCCGAAATTCCTTGGGGTTTTAGTTCTTTATTAATCCAGTGACTAATAGCTTGAAAATCACCAGAGCGTGCTAATTCAAAAAGAGAGGTTCTAGTCAAAGTTGGTGTGTAATTCATATTTTTTTAATCAATAAAATATCTCAACTAGTAGAGCAATAAAATTGCATAAATCCACAATACAATACCACTTATATTTGATTTATTAGCTTGATTTTATACAAATGTCACAGGGAATAAAATATGATTTTTTTTAATTGATAAAATTGGAGGGTTTCCAATTATTTGGGATAATGATTATGTAAGATAAGTTTCAAAAAATATTACTACAAAGTATTGGGATTTTAAGAATTAGGAAATATGGATTCATATTATTTATCTTATATTATACTAAAACAGATTCATAATTGACTAAATAACAATTTAGTAAGTTTAACAGCCTTATTCTGACGGAGGCACTGCGATAACAGCTATATGTCAGGAGTGATTTTTGTAATTTATATTCCTAGGTGAAAGCTTTATAAGGTTTGAATCCCCACTTTTACCTAGGGTTTATATAATTGATGATGCTTGAATCCCCAACTGACAAAGATTCCTGTTTCCTGATTCCTTCTTCAAGATATTTAAGAGTTTACCCAGTACAAGGTATTTTCGTAATTGCAACCGACAGTAAAGCAATTTTAAGTCCTAGTTTTTGGTACCTCATGCGTAAGTCCTGAAATTATTTTTATCTCAATTGCATAATTAAATACTTCACCTCATAGTAAGCAGCAAATACATTAACATTTTTGTTCTTATGTTACTGTCACTATATTATGCATGAATTAACTCTAATAATTGTGTTCACTATAGTGATTTATTAGTATTTTCTGTCCTAAAAAATAATAGATATTTAACATTAACTAACTTCTATAATCAAAAATATTTTTATTATAGAAGTAAAAAAAAATATGTTTTTGTGAAATTTGCAAATACAAAATATATTTAATTATTATAGTTTAGAGAAAATGTTAATATATTTTATCCTAAAATTATAAATTATTGTGTCGATGATTTGATTATGAAAACAGATGAAATATTAAGTTTTTTGGTAGTTCCTGAATGCAAGTTTAACCAAATATGAACGCATAAGTACCAACTGTTTCTATGGACAAAAATGATCATCAACACAAATCTGAAGAAAGGAAATGATTATATAATGCCTATATATATGTAACCCAGCAAAAATAATGATATACAGTTAATTCACTTAATCCGCAAAAAGCCTTGGCAAAACCAAAACACTCACATAATTAATATAGTGTTATAATAACCAGCTAAAGTTACATAGTTAACGTTAACTAAAGAATAAAGATTTTATTATCTACACAAGTTAAAAATTTTAAACTCAATATCGTCTGAGTTCTTTCTCAAAAAAATCTGGACTTGATTTAATTCTGATTCCTAAGATCCTATAATCCTATACTATCGGAGGTGATCTAAGGTTAAATTTTCAAGTAATAAGTTAGACAAAAAGCTTGAATCTGCGCTATAGTAGATTTAAGTGCTACTAATTTAGCCTCACAATGAAAAATAGATTACTGCAACAATCTCTTAAGATTCCAATTTGAACAGTTAACATAGCCTTGGCAAAAATATTACTCTAAAAATGTTTCATTTCTTAGATGGTGGTAAATGTCAATAAATATCTAGCTTGTGATATAATTTATACATTGCTAGTAATTCTAGGCTTTATACGCTAAAGATGGTCATAAACATCAATGAGAGTAAAGAGAAAATTTGTATTTGTCAAGCTTTCCAGTAAGTAATTTTTCATAAATACATTTGCATTTGACCAAGTTATTGATTGGGAGTATAAAAAGCCAATGCTACAACGCAAGATATATCAACTTTGTTGTGATGGTCGTGAGGTCTGCATTTTCTTGCGAGATCAGCAGCGTTGGATAGAACAAGCAAAAATATTGGATATAGAGGGAGATTTAGTAACGATACGCTACGAAACAGATGAAGAAGATGAAATCTGTTCTTGGGAAGAAATGGTCCGTTTAGAAAGTATAGGGGCTATTACCCAAAAGTTAGCGTCCGTGCCGAGGGGTAATATTGATCCTCTAGTCTCTGAAGATTGTCCAGAAGCTGAACAGATTCGCAACCACTATCCAGAATCAAATCAACCAGAATAATTGATATAAAAATAGATGATTAATGACTAGGTTGTTTCAGTCAGTTAGATATATTAAACATATATCTACTATGTTGCCATTGATTAATTAGTCATTTTTATTTATCTCTCGAGTAGGAGGAAAATGAATAGACTCAAACATGGGACAGTATCCATCAGATGTTACTTTAAAGCCATAGAGAGCTGAAACAGGATTGGAACAACGTTGTCCTTGGCAATGTAAACAATTACCGCAACAATCTAACTCAGGAGAGATAAAGCGATTATTACTATGACTAAGAAGTTCTCGTTGGGATATTCCCCTCACAACCAATTCTTCTCCTTGCCAACGAACCTCTACAAGACCTGTATCAGCAAAATTAGGCCAACGATTATCATTTGTAATGCTTTGAGGTAAAGAAATTATTACCTCTGTTTCTAATTCATTTAATTCCCCTTCATAATTACTTTCCGGTAATGTAGGTATTATAAACTTCTCACCTATTGGTAAATCTACTAATGTACCATTAGCTGGAGAATGTATTTTATAACGGTTGCGTAACTCTTCAAGGTTAGTAAGGTCAGCTAAATAATTAGGACAGCCATGAACAAAAATTATATGTTGGGGACGTAAGTTGTGAATTAACTGTGTTGTACCAATTCCATCACAATGATCGGTGAGAAGATATGTTTCGGTATAATTAAAATTCAACTCTTGTAATGTCTTTCCTGGTCTTTCAGGTAGTAAGACAATAAAAGAATTATCTTGATTAATAATGTATTGGCTCAAATCAGTATCCTTGTCAGCAATGAGGATATAAGGCTTTTCTGTGTAAGGCAATTTTCCTGGTGATAGCCTTAGCACACGTGGCTTTATCTTTTCATCCCAAAATAGAGGTTGATGTTGAGCAAAATTTTGTACATTTGTGGGAAATTGAGATAATAGTTCTAAATAAAGGTCACAACCTCTAGCTACCTTTTCTTCAACCCAAATATCGAGGTCGCGACCTGTGAAATAGTTATGACTACGTAAAAGTATCAACAATTCTTGTCCTAATCCTAAAGGGGGAGTAGGTAAGATAACTGAAGTTCCAGAAGTAATAGCTTGATATATCCTTTCTGCCAGGTTATTTTCTAATTGTCGCCGATGTGGATAACGGGCTGTTCCATAGCTACCTTCAACTATTAATACATCTGGTTTGAGTCCTCGTAAATTTGCTAAAGGTAGACCTTCAACTAAACGACTGTTAGATAAAAAGAAATCTCCTGTATATAAGAGTTTATAAGTTCTATTCTCTCCAGTATAGGTGAGGAGAAAAGCTGTTGCTCCTGGTAAATGACCAGCCTGAAAAAGTTCTACAGTTAGACCACTACAAAGTTCTACCGGTGAGTGCCAAGGTAAAGGTTGACAAAAATCAGGGACTTCAGAAATAGGAAGTTCTGGCCAATTCAGAGGTAGAAGTTTAGTTGTTGCTTCACTAGCATATATTGGCAATTTTGGAAAAGCTTGATGAAGTGCTAATAGTCCTTGAGCATGATCTGAATGTGCGTGAGTACACAGGACAATATCTGCAGGAAGTTTTTGTTTTTTTTCATTAGTTAACAATGAAATATTGGTAATACCACAATCTAATAAAATCCGGTGTACTCCAATACGAACTAGCAAACATATTCCATCATCTGCGTGACCTACACTATAAGCTAAACATTCTAAATCTATCACAAGGTTGACACTCCCCGCGCTAAAGCGACAGGGATCCTTGGTTAAATGTCCCACCATAATCATGCAGGATTTCTCCAACACAACTAGAGGGTGTCTCTCCCCTTAGACGCGAAGCGGCTTCCCGAAGGGTAGCGTTACTTTCGGTGTGCCCCACCGTAGAAAGTCCTTTTTGCAGAATGTTCAACCTTGTATTTAGGTCTCTGTGTTCTACAAACCCACAATGATGACAAATTTGGGTGCGAGTTGATAGAAACTTCCCAACTTTCTGACCCCAACTAGAATAGTTTTGGCTAGTATTATGTGGCGGAACTACTACATTTGCTTTTCCATACTTTCTACCAAAATGTTCTAACCAATGCCTAAAAGTTGAGCATCCTGCATCATTTATCGACTTAGCTAAATGCCGATTTTTTACCATGCCTTTTACATTCAAATCTTTATAGGCGACCAAATCAGTAGACTGAATTACACACTTTGTCAAGAGAGTGGCAAAATCTTCACGCTGCCTACTTACTTTGAAATGTTTCGTTGCATATCGAACTCTAGCTTTGTGATAATTATTTGACTGTCTTTGTTTGGGAATTTTAACCATTTTTGCTCCCTTTTTTCCTTTACCTGGATTCTGGTATTTCCTACACTTTCTCCTATTTAATCGGTTTAATTTTTTTTCAGCTTTTCGATAGTATTTTGGAGATTCAACAACATTTCCAGAAATATCAGTAATGAAATAATTTAATCCTAAATCCAGGCCAGTTGCTCTTTGTGTAGGAGTAGTTTTAACATTAATATCAGCTTGAATTAAGAACTGACAATAATAACCATTCGCCCTCTTGATTAACCTGATTCGTTTAATCTGTTCTAGCTGATCAAAATAGAAATCCCAATTACCTTTTAACTTGAGCTTTCCTATACCTAGTTTATTTGTAAAAGTTATATATTTTCTATCTTCTGATAAATTCCAGCCTGTGTTTTTATACTCAATTGAGCGAGAATGTCTCTTGAAATTTGGATATCCTCTCTTGGTGCACTTTCCCTTGTAACTATAGTCGTCGCGCAGTCGCACCACTTTTTTTCTAGGTATTTTTTTGTGACAGTTATCGTAGAATCTAGAGGTAGAGGACCAACCTTTTTCAGCCATAGCCTGCCTAGCTTGAGAATTAAGTTTATTAGCGAAAGCAAACTCTTTAGCTAATCTACTGCAATATTTATATAATTGTGTTTTTCCTATACTTCTTTGATCCATCGACAATCTGATACATTTATTGCCGATAAATTGACCTGTAAGAATTGCTTCATCAATGGCAGTATATTGATTTGTTTTAGCTTTAATCTTGAATTCAAAAGCATAAGGCATCGACCATTTACCCCCGTTCTCTACAAATAATTTTTTAGCTTAATTGCTAGCTTACAATCTTTGATGAGAAAAAATCCAGTGTATATTTCTATACTCTTACAAAACTTTATAATTCTTTATAATTAAGAGCCTGGTAGCAGTGTATATTCCAAAAAAGTATAAAACTAAAAAAATAGGCTCATAAGTCTATATAATCCAACTCCTGCTTTAGGAATAGATTTTAGCAATGAGTCAAAATTTTTCAGTTTTGTAACTAAAAAATACATTTTTTTCAGTAAACCTTATTTTCACCTAGGAGATAGTTCAAATGGTTTTTGGACCTGCATCTCAGTTAGGGGTTGGCCTTTTTGAAGAGACAGAACCCGTGGAACTGTTGCCAGGACGCTCATCAGAAGAAGTAGAAACTGTAATTCGAGCGGTTTATAGGCAAGTTCTGGGCAATGCTTACGTCATGGAAAGTGAAAGACTTAGTGTGGCAGAGTCCAAACTTAAAGAAGGCGACATTACTGTCCGTGAATTTGTACGTCAAGTTGGACGCTCTGACTTGTATCGTTCTCGGTTCTTTGACACTTGCCCCCGCTATCGTGCAGTAGAATTAAATTTTAAGCACTTTTTAGGTCGCGCTCCCGATGGCTACGATGACATGAAGCTTCATAGTAAAATCCTGGATGAAGGAAGTTTTGAAGCTGATATTGATTCCTACATTGATAGTGACGAATATAGTAGTGCTTATGGGGAAAATATTGTTCCTTATTATCGAGGATACAAGACCCAAACTGGCAAAAAAATGGTTGGTTTTACTCATATGTTCCAACTATTGCGTGGAGCTTCCAGCAGTGATTTAAAAGGAAGTTTAGCTGGAAAAAGCCCTGCTTTGAATAAATATGTGATTCAAGAAACACCTTTGGCAGTAGTTCCTCCTTCTGGTGGTTCCGATGGTTGGTCATTCCAAGATACACCTTTGGGTGCTAGAAGTAGACATGGAGTAGGAGCTAGTTCTGGTGGTAAAGTTTACCGCGTTGAAGTAACAAGCTATCGCTCAAAGGCAGTAAATCGTGTTTCCAAATTCCGCCGTAGCAATCAAGTATTTTTGGTGCCTTTCGATCAACTTTCTAAAGAGTACCAAAGAATACATCAGCAAGGTGGTGTAATTTCCAGTATTACTCCTATCAGCTAGGAGTTAAAATCAGAAAATTATTTACTCATTTTTCCTGAATTTGTTAGTTGCTAGATTCCTAATAACTAAAAGTTTAATTAAACTATGAAGTTGTTATAATTTAGTAGTAATATCCAGGATAAAAAGCGTAAAGTTTTTTAAAAAATTTGCAGTAGTTTATGGTTGATAGTTATCCTGTTTATATTATGATGAACGATTAGCTATGAGCTATGAACACTGCAAGGATAGTATAGAAAAAAATCAGAATTTTTGAAATACAGGAGTTAAAAATGTCACTTTGGGTAGACAAAATTGATCCAATAGAACTACGTTCTAATGCGACAGAAGATGAAAAACAAGCTGTAATTAGAGCTGTTTATAAGCAAGTTTTAGGAAATATCCATGTAATGGAGAGTCAGCGTCTAACTAGCGCCGAATCATTTCTAAAAAACGGAGAAATATCTGTCCGTCAATTTGTGAATATAGTTGCTAAATCAGACCTATATTTCTCCTTGTTTTTTGAATCATCTTCTCCTTATGGATTCATAGAACTAAACTTTAAGCATATATTAGGTCGTGCTCCCCAAGACCAAGCAGAAATTTCTGAACACGTTCGTATATGTAATGAACAAGGATACGAAGCAGAAATTGATTCTTACACAAACAGTGACGAGTATATTCAAAACTTTGGAGAAAATATTGTCCCATATCCACAAGGTACTAGCACTGTAGTTGGCATGAAAAATGTAACCTTTAATCGGACATTTGCTCTGGAACGAGGATATGCTACAAGTGACAGAAATAAGCCTTCTCGATTGACTTTAGATTTAGCTGCTAATATGGGTACGAAAATTACAGAACCTGTATCTGTAAGTGGACCTTATAGCAACACAATTAAACGTTTTGAAATCTCAGTTACTAAAACTGGTATTGGTCCTGTTGTTAAGCGAAGTGCGACAACTTATACAGTATCTTATGAACAGCTAACTTCAAAAATCAACAGCATTCAAAAAACAGGTGGAAAAATCCTGAAAATTACTGAGGTTGCTTAAATCAACAGTCAAGAAACTGTAAGTTCTTGTTAAAAAACCCGGTTTCTCCTGAAAATATTACAGGAATAGTTTTACCACTAAGAAACCGGGTTTCTATTTCGAGTAAGTTTAAAATCGGATTTGAGATAAGTCTAAAATATAGTAGATTCCTCAAAAAATATCATTTTAAAAATAGCAATAATGGATGTAGTAGAATTTGTCGAACGTTCTATCGGACGTTGGCGATCGCAACGTAGTGGCCATAATTTAGCATTTAGTCATTTTGAAGAAGTTCGCTCGACAATAGATATTGTTTCTTTACCAATAAATACTCCAGAAGTAATAGAATTGTGTAAGTCTAGTGGAATAGATATAGCTAATGTTATTTCTCCTTTTCAGATGAGTTGGCAAGGCGAATCAGATTGGGATGACAATGAAACTCTAGAAGGTAGTTGTGTCTTAGTACCAATACCTGATACAAATAATCTCAAAAAAGGAAAATTATTACGCTCCCAAGGTTATGCAGAAACTATTCCTGCGGTGGGAGAATATCATATTACTGAAGATGGCACTTTTATTCTACATACAGAATATGACCGTGCTGCTGCTGAAGAAAAAATTTGGTTTGGCACTCCCAATATTAGGTTTAGAGTATCGTTGATCAAGACGAGTGATGGTAATGGTGTATTAACTGCTTCTTTTTCGTCAGAAATTCGTTCTTTGTCAACTGAGTAAAAAGAATTGGTAGAATCATTACAATAAGTAAGTAAGTCGGTGCAAAGAAACCTAACTATGTAAAAAAATTTTATTTAACTTAAACCCTTGAGATTGCTTCTTTATCCTCGGTTCCAGTTGCTTCGGACATAGTTAAATTTAATTATGCCCAGCTAATTATATAAATAGTTTTTCTTAAAAAACTCAATAATAAAAAGCAAAATTAAAGTTGAACAATAAATAGGGAAGACTATGAATATTTCCCAGACAGAATATAAGACAAATTTGAAAAACTTAATTACTCTAGCTAGTTGGATGGCAGGAGACTTTAGTAATAAAAAACAAGCTTTTGAAAATCCAACTCTTTATGCTCATATTCATGTTTTTTTCCGACCTTTGCCAGATAATTTTTTTCCTGGTATAGGTTTTTATTCAGAACAGGTTTATGACTATGATCTTTGGAGTCCATATCGTCAAGGGGTACATCAACTTATAGATAAAGGCGATTATATTTATATAGAAAACTACAGCCTTAAAGATCCTATTCTCTATGCAGGTGCAGCAAGAGAACTTGATATTTTACACACTATCACTCCAGAAAATATAGATCGTCGTTACAACTGTTCAATGGTTTTTAAACGAGACGGAGAAAAGTTTTTAGGAAGTGTTGAACCAGGAAATAAATGTTTAATTAATAAGAGAGGATGTGAGACTTATCTAGTTAGTGAAGTAGAGTTAACTGAAAATACATGGGTTAGCTTAGATAAGGGTATGGATATTAATACACATGAACAGATATGGGGTTCAGCAGCAGGACCTTTGAAGTTTGAAAAACAAACAAGTTTTGCCAATGAGTTACCGAATACAAATAAGTAGTTAGACAAAATTATTTGTATATTTACTATTGAGTTATGTTTTGATTTTTTACTAACTCTTTGGGTAATCTTTACCAACTCACAATGTATAGTTAATTTTGTCCAGGTACTTCAAAAATTCAAGGTAGCAGCCATCAAATAGTCTTGAGGGAGGGCTAAAAGAAAATGTTACCACCAATAGCAGAAAAGAAATTGCAGGGTTGGATCAGAAGTCGCCATATAATCTGCTCAGGAAATTTTTTTTTGTTTGAAACTGTGGAGTATTCTACTGTTGATAGATTTACAGAATGTGTTCAAACATTGGGTGGGAGTTTGATATCTGTCAAACCTATTAAGAAAATTTGGATTGGTAATCATAGAAAAGTAGTTCTTTACCAAGCAAAAGCAAGTCTCCATACACCTCACCACGATTTAAAACAATACTGGGTAAAGTATGGTGGTTTTTATACCAGGTTTGATGAACGGGGTTGATCGGGTTTTAAGTAGTAGGTTTTAGGTGGTGTGTTTTATACCAAGTCTGGTTGCCAAAAACTCTTTTTCAATATCGACAGTGTCATAACAAACAAAAACTTTTTTTATAACTAATTTATCCATATTTTGAAAAAGTTGGGGAATATGTAGCAAAAATTTTAGTATTTCATATAACTTAGCTTTGAGCCAAAACTCTAGGACTTTTACTATAAATTTCCTGGAGTTTTTTTATTAGACCAATTTACTTTAAAGATGTCAGAAATAGTTTCAAACTTTAAATGTGAAATAATTTATTGAAATAACTGTATAGTCAAAGTTTTATACCAATTTGATCAATGTTTGCTACAAATGGTAGAAGTAAGGAAGAAGCAAAAAGCAAGAAGGAAGAAGGAGGAAATATTGAAAAAAAGGGGAAATGATAGATATAACTATCTCACATGAATTAGAGTAGCTATTTTTCAGCACATCCGATCAGGGGCTACCTTTTCGTAGCATTCTTTTTTCAAAGTGGTATTATACCTAGACAATTTTACTTTTCGAGAGTATCTATAAATAAAAAATTAAGCCTTAATGTAGTGAACCAAGACATCTAAAATGGTGCGTTACGATAGATAGTTAAATAGTTTTCGCAGTTTAGGTTATAGCTTTCTAATACACCCTATAGATTTAGCCCTATTTTAAGTAGTGGAGTGGTTCACCTAAAACTGTGCAATATATTTTTGTTTATAGGTGTATTTATATCCCCATCTAAATGCACCATTTTAGCTGTGTCCGTCCAATAGGATGAGTTAAGCAGGAATAATCTGAAAAAATAAAATAATATTTCAAGCTGCTGCTGTAATCCACCGAATATTAGTGCCGCTACGCGGAAGTTAAAAGTATAGCATTTTAAAGTTAAAAGTATTGGTTAGTAAAGCTTTTAGGGTTTTGTAACAGGTCAGTTATTTCCCCCATCCTGCACTAGATATTTGAGGTGTTTCTTTAGATTGATTTTTACCGAATTATTAATTATTAATTGTTAATTAAATAATTGTGGTTTAAAGCCT
>NZ_JBNHER010000199.1:0-33842 GCF_050015975.1 Dapis purpurea BLCC-M126
GGTTTTAACCAGAGGTAATTATCAATTATCCATTATCAATTATCAATTAATGAAGAATAGCTTCTACTAATAAACCTTCCCGGTTATGAACATTTCCCCAGATTTCATTTTCTTCAACAACAGTGATCGCTTGTCTAACTACTTCAAAAGAGTTGAGTAAAATTAAGTTTTTTAGCCAAGGGTTAAGTTGAAAACCTGCTGCGATAACTTCCTCTAATATTTTTTCTTGGTTGACTTGGTTTGTGTTAGTGAGATTTGATTGAGTATTGGGAAGATTTTTATTTTCAGCTAGTGTGATAAGGCGGTCTAAATATTCTATGCCATATTTATCGGCAAATTCTTTAGCAAGTTTGATATATTCAATTGAGTTTGTCATTTTAGTTTCCTTTGGTTTTAATTTTTCTACTAAATCTATGTTATGACCTTCTTAATGACTTGTGGTCTAATGAAAGTACAAACAAAGTATAATTAATGTCTTCAAAAAGTGGAAATAGATAAACATATATACCGTTTCTCAAGTTACTGAGGTACAGTTTTTTTGGGTACATCTTTGAATAAAGCCAAAAATTTATCGCTTTTAGGGAACAGGGAAAAGGAAATAGGAAACAGGAAATAGGAAATAGGAAAAAAGTATTTTTGCAAATATGAGATGCACTCGTTTTTTTGGCGTTGCTGATGGGTGGGTATGATTTGTATTTTTTGGCAATTGCTAAACTCTTGAATAACAAATACTTGAGATTATTCAGTTTTGATTTTTATACCTTGATTCAGCAACATCGTTTTTTTTCTCCTTTTTTATTTCTTGTAATCCGAATTACTGCTCCTTATTCCCTACTCCCTAAAACAAAGGAATTTTGTACTTCATTCAGAGATGGAAATTGCTGTAGTAATGATTGAGAAGAAAAATAGCTTCAGTTATAATTTATTTTTGTTGTAAGTAAAAGGAGGAATAAAATTTATGGCAGAATCTTGGGAAAAATTTTTAGAAGATATGGCAGACAGTTACGGTTTAGATGAATTGGAAAGAGAAGCATTTATCGAAATGTTTGCTCAGAAAGGAAAAATTAGAAGTATTGTCAAATTGGCAAGTAATCTAAATTTAGGTGAATCTGCTGTCAAGACAAGACTGGGAAAAGTGTATGAAAAATTTCAGATTGATTCACAGAAAAAAGGAAAAGGTAAACTATTACAATAATTTTTAAATAAACAATATATATCTGACTCTCAGAGCAAAACTGAAAAACCTCTTAATCAAAACCTGAACGCTTTTATTGACTTGCAAAAAATTTGCGACGAAATGCTAAAGCAACAAAAAAAACAATGGTTAACAACACGCTCTCTGACAGGAGTTGGCAATAAACAAATCTTAGATATTTATGTTCCGTTAGGATTAGTTGAACGTCAAAAACTAGAGCGACCAAATCCTAATAATCCAGCAGAAAAAGGCTCGGAGTTTTACCAAGAAAAAGTTACTCCTATAGAAAATGAGGTATTTTTTGAACAAGTCATCCAACAAGGAAAAACTATCAAAAGTCAGGGAGGACGTATCGCTATTATTGGAGAACCAGGAGTAGGAAAAACTACCCTATTACAGAAAGTTGCTTTTGAGATATTAAATAGTGGTGGTTTACCTATTTGGATAGATTTAGCAGACTGGCAAAATAGCAAAACACTAGAAGAATATTTACTGGAAAATTGGTTAAAAGCAGCATTGCCAATTATCAAGAAAATATCACCTACAGCAGTTTCATCAATTCGGAAAATTCCCGAAGAATTACAAGAGAATTTTGTCGAACAATTCGAGGATAGTAAGATCTGGTTACTGTTAGATGGTGTGGATGAGATGGCAGGAACATTTCGCAACCCACTGACTATTCTTGCTCAAGAAATAAAAAAAGGTTGGGTGAATGAAGGAAAGATAATTTTAAGTTGTCGATTGAATATTTGGGATGTGGAAAAAAACGCTATTGTTAATGATTTTGATGTTTATCGAAATCTAGATTTTTCCTATCCTGAGCAAGTCAAGAAATTTATTCTGGAAAAATGGTTTGCTGAACCGTCTAATTTAGGTCAAAAGTTATGGGAAGAGTTAGAAAAATCTAGCGATCGGATTAAAGATTTAATCAAAAATCCTCTACGGTTAACATTATTATGTCGAACATGGGAAATCAGACAGGGAAAGTTGCCAGATAATAAGGCAGGAATTTATCAAAGATTGGTAAAAGCACACTATTTTTGGAAAGATGAGAAGCAGGATTTTTTACTTTCTCCAAAGGAGCAAAAATAACTAAATCAAGCTTTAGGAGAATTGGCAAAAAAAGCGATTGATGGTGTAGATTATCAGTTTCGATTAAGAGAGAGTTTCATTAAAGATTTTTTAGGGGAACCCAAGCAAGAAAAATCTCTATTTTGGTGGGCGTTAAAATTAGGATGGCTGAATAAAGTAGGATTGGCAATGGTAGATGAAAAAGACCCAGATGAGCAAGTTTATGCTTTTTTGCATCCTACTTTTCAGGAATATTTTGCAGCATTGGCAGTTCCACATTGGGATTTTTTCCTAAATCATAACAATGAAAATCCGAATCCGTTTTTAAAACATAATGGCAAAGATTGTGTGTATAGAATTTTTGAGCCTCAGTGGAAAGAGGTAATTTTATTATGGTTGGGGCGTGAAGATATTTCATCTGAAACAAAGGAAGAATTTATCAAGATATTAATTGAATTTAAGGCCAAAGATAAAGTACATTATTTTTATCAACAAAGAGGGTATTTTTTTGCAGCAGTAGGTATGACAGAGTTTGATAGTTGTCTCAGCGATGAAATTATCAAGAATGTTATTGATTTAAGTGTGAAATTATTTCCATTTGACCCAATTGCACAGGATGCAAGAGTTATCCTTGAACAAACAAATAGGGAAAAAGCAATTAAGCCTTTAATTAAATTATTGAAAGATAAAAGCTACAACCATTATGAAATTATCAGGATATTAGGAGATATAGCTTATGGAGATGAAGATTGTATTCAAGAGTTGCTATCTATAATAAATGGTGGTGACAATGAAAAGATATGGTGTCAAGGAATAGCTGTTCAAAGCTTAGTTAAAATTTCTGATGGAGATATTAAAGAATCTCTCCTTAACTGTTTCACTGAAATGCTCAAGAGTTCAACACATCATTTACATGATAGAGAAAAAATAAGATATTCTATACTGTTTATAAATGAAACTTTTCCAGATTATCCTAGTTATAAATATGCTATTCAAACATTGACTGAAATTGCTAAATCCAACTCTTCATCAAACTCTTTAGAAAAGTATAATGCTGCTCAAATTCTAGAAGAACTAGGAATTCATCTTAATATTCATCCTCCTGTTCAAGAAGATAAATTTGCTTTAACATTAGCAGAATTAAATTTAGAGCTAGAACCAAAAATTATCAATACTGTAAATGCTTTAATAGAATTATTAGATGAACATAACAAGAATCGTGAAAAAGCAGCAGCTTGTTTATAAATTATACTTACCAATCATCAAGCTTTTTCTATTCCAGAAAATTTATTTCCTCTAATAGTAAAAAAAGTCAGCGATCGCTTTTTATATTTATGGGAAAACAGTCTAGATAAAGCCCATCTTTTCTCATGTTATCTTGAGCAAAATCCTATATGGGCTTGTTATAATATTTTATGGCATTTTGCCAAGATTATGCCTTACCAAGATTTTTATCAAAATTATTATATATTGACAAATACTAACACTGAAAATTAAGATAAACATTTAGCGATCCGCCATTAGCATTCAGCAATAAAAAGCAAAAACTAATAGATAGAGTATGATAAACTATGTGCTTTAACTAATATTTTTAATTATCATCGATTGAACTTCTCCTACTATTGTTGAAATCTTTACATTGAGCTAATGGAAAAATCGTGAAATGTTGAAAAATTGTATTAGTGGGATAGATTCTTGATTCAGACTTAATCTGGTTATTAGCTAATGACATATAAGTGACTGCTGAATACTTACAAATTCAGAAACTAACAACATTAGAAAATAACTATACTTTTCCGTGTTTTATTAGGAGCGATACAAATGAATAATTATCAAAATTTTCCTTTCCAAATAGTGTAATTATCTTGAGAAAACCACCCCTAACCTCCAGTATAACTTTGAGAGCAATCTTCTCATTTGTAAATTAGAAACAAACACTTTGTTGATAGAGGCGATCGCTAATTATTAATAGACATCTCTGGAAATTATACAGCTTTTCATTAATATGGAATACAACTACTAGGTCTTTAACTTAGATACTTATCTTGCTCCTGTAGTCTACCTTTGTGAAAACCGCTATAAATATTCTTTTTTAGAGGTGTCTAATATAAGACTAAATCTGCTTATAAAAAGCTAGTTTTTCTAAATCCTTCTAACCCTTCTGCCTTCTGCCTCCAGCATAAGTGTCTTACCCTTTTAATAAAGCTTCCGTGTAAACCAGATTTAGTATAATATGTCTTGGTTGGGTTTCGGTTCCTCAACCCAACCTACCCTAGCTAAAATAAGTAAATAAAATTTAGTCTTAACTATCTTTCTTAACAGCACTTTCATGCCAATCTTTTAACAGAAAATCTGACAAAACTGTGAACAATACAAAAATAGCTATTCCTAAACCAGTCGTCAAAAATAAAGCAGCAAACATTCTCGGAATTTGCAAATTATAACTAGACATTAAAATCTGATAAGCAATGCCAGAACGAGCGCCCCCCGTACCTGCGACAAACTCAGCTACTACTGCCCCAATTAATGCTAAACCACCACTAATTCTTAACCCTCCTAAAAAATAAGGTAAAGCACTAGGAAATCTCAAATAAATTAGAGTTTGCCAACGAGAAGCTCCATATAATTTAAACATATCGCTCAAATTTTTATCAACACTATTTAATCCCAAAGTTGTATTAGAAATAATTGGAAAAAATGCTACAATCCAAGCACAAAGAATTAATGCGGCAAAAGTATTATCTCGGAGCCAAATAATAATCAAAGGAGCGATCGCCACAATAGGAGTAGTCTGCAAAATTACCGCATAAGGAAATAAACTTCTTTCAATCAATTTATTCTGAGCAAATAACATAGAAATCAATACACCAGAAACCACAGCTACTGCTAAAGCAACAAGAGTAATTTTTATAGTAATTAACAAAGAAGTAAATAATGAATTCCATTCTTCAATCATTGTCTTAATTACTAATATTGGCCCCGGCAATAAATAGGGTGGAATATTCATCACCCGCACCGAAATTTCCCATGTTATTAATACAATAATTCCTAAGATTACAGGAGCAATTATATCAAGAGAAAATAGCTGATTTAGGATTTGATTGTGTGATTTCGTTTGTGTTAATTGTTGTTCCTTATTTTTTGTAATAGCACTCGGCATAATCTAATACTTAATTCTAGTTATCCTATTCAATATAACCCAAATAATAACACTAGATAATATAGGATATCATCTTCGGTTAAATCCTTATAAATAAATCGTGACTGGGAAAAGGGAATAGAGAAGAAAAAGAAATTACAACAGAGTAGGAAATATAATTTTTTTTGATTACTAATTGTCCAGACACAATATTATTAGAGATATTTTTTTCTCTTACATACTCAGACAGCTTTATTGCAAATTTTTAGTATAAAACCAAAATAGATTTATCTTTATTGCTCATACAGCAGATTCGGTTGTATATGAAGTACAGATATTAAAAATTAAATGTTTGTGTGGTTTTTTCCCGCTATGGGTGTATCTCACCAAGGTCGAATTTACTAATAATTAATCAATATTAAAAAATATTAACTCTCTGAAGAGCCAATTGAGACGTGAATTACTGATAAATAATGGTAATTTCAGATATAGAATCAAAATTTCTACAGTTATTTTTCAAGTAAAATAATAAATCTTGTTGATATTTGCCAGAAAGTGTGTACCTGATTATGTAGAAGTATAATGATATTAATATCAAAATCACTCTCGACTTCCAATCAACCTAAACAATGGCAGTGGAGCCAAACTCTCTTTAACTTAAAATCTAATTCAAATAGGACTATTAAGAATTTTTTCCTAGTCTTTATCTATTAGTCCTCAACTGACTAAATAAATAAACAAGTTTATGTTTTTGTTCATGGGAATGTGGTAAAATCCGCCCCCTTCCCTCCTATCCAAGATATTTAAAAATAGGATTATCTAGCGGGAAAAACAAATGACTTTATCCTTCAAACAATTGACCCTATATTTTTCTCTATTGTCCATTGGTGGTGGCACAGGATGGTTGGGTCATGATTATGTCGAAGCTAAAAAACTGGTTAACCAAATTAATGCAATACCTGTAGTCAAGGAACAAACACAACCATCTACTCCAACTTCTGGAAATGGCCTAGTTTCCTCTACTAATCATAATTTTATTGCCGAAGCAGTGGAAAAAGTAGGTCCAGCAGTAGTCCGTATTGATGCAGCCAAAAAGTTAACAACTCAAGTTCCAGAAGCTTTAAAGAATCCTCTATTAAAACGTTTTTTTGGCGAAAATTTGCCTGCTCCAGAAGAACAAATTAAGCGTGGTACTGGGTCTGGAGTGATTATTAGTGCTGATGGTCGCTTAGTTACAAATGCTCATGTGGTTGATGGAGCAGATACCGTTAAAGTGACTCTAAAAGATGGCCGGGTTTTTGAGGGTGTGGTTCAGGGAGTGGACTCACTGACTGATATAGCAATAATTAAAATTGAGGCCACAGATTTGCCAGAGGTATCTATGGCCATATCGGAACAATTAATTCCGGGACAATGGGCGATCGCTATTGGTAATCCTCTAGGTTTGGACAATACTGTAACAGTCGGAATTATTAGTGCTATTGGTCGCACCAGTTCTCAAGTAGGTATTCCAGACAAACGAGTTCGCTTTATTCAGACAGATGCTGCAATTAATCCTGGCAATTCTGGTGGGCCACTTTTAAACGATCAGGGTCAAGTAATTGGGATTAATACAGCTATTAGAGCGGATGCTCAGGGATTAGGGTTTGCTATTCCGATAGAAACTGCAAAAAGAATTGCTGATGAATTATTTCTTTATGGGAAAGTAGAGCATCCATTTTTAGGCATTTCAATGGTTGATTTAACTCCCGAAGTAAAGGATGAAATTAATAGACAATTACAAACAAAAATTAAGCATAATCAAGGTGTGGTAATTAAGCGAGTTATAGAAGATTCTCCAGCAGCTAAAGCTGGTTTACGTCAAGGAGATGTGATTCAAAAAGTAGGGGGAGTAGCAGTTAAAAGTCCGACAGAAGTTCAGCAAGAAGTAGAAAAAAGTTCAGTAGGTAAAAGTTTAGCAGTTGAGGTAATTCGTAATCGGAAAATTGCCAAAATTTTGGTTAAACCTGACGCTTTTCCCCAGTCAGTCGAATCAGAAGTAGAAGAGTAATGGATAATTAATAATGGATAATTGATAATTAATATATAGCAATCTTATTTCAGTTGTGAGATTTTAGTTGTAGGGGCAAATCGCGATTCGCCCCTACAGGAGTCAGGAGTCATAATTTTCAAGGTTTTCCCTCATATATTAACTATTATAAAAATTTTCACACATCATTTAGGATTGCTATAGTCATTTGTTTGCGGAGCATTCCGTAATAAATACTTACCCAACAATAATTAACTATTATTTGAGAGTTGATGAAACATTTGATTATCGTTGTACGTCTAGAAAAACAAAACATATTCTAATAATACTTCTCAACTAATGAGGTAGAGGTGCGCCTCTATTCTATTCTATTCCCTGTTACCTAAAACAAATGACAACCATTAGAACCATCTCCCAGTTAGAATTAACATTAACAGAAATAGCAGGAAAAATATTTTCTATTACTGGTAACGATACTTTTATTCTGACGGCAGATAATGGTCAAAACTTTTTTGTTGACCTGATAGATGAACTAAATACTTCAATCTTAGGTTTACAGGTTGGTCAGTCAGTTAGACTAACAGGTTTTGTCAACATAGAAGATAACCGACTTAACCTAATTAATACAATTCTAATTAATCAGGATGGTACAAGACCACCACCACCAATTATTGGTCTACAAACTATCTCTGGGACTGTTGGTTTTGTCGTTAATGATAATCAATTTATTCTCAATTCTAATGGTCAAATATACTTTGTTAATTTATTAAATGAATTTAATGCCATAGCATTAGGTTTACAGCCAAATCAACCTATTGCAATTTCTGGTTCCGTCACCTTAGAAAATGGTAGAATTGATGTTAATAGTTCTAGCATTGTAGATGGTGTAAATATTCCGACTCAGCCTCCTTTTCTCCCCGATGGTGAATTTCCACCGGGTTCAATTATTGGTAATAATACTCCTCAATTTATTCAAGGTACTCTTAACAGTGATACCATTTTTGGTCTTGGTGGAAATGATACTATTGATGGGCAAGCAGCTAATGATAGTCTGTTTGGTAATTCAGGGAGTGATAGTATTGTTGGGGGGATAGATGATGACACTATTTTTGGCAATGTCGGAATAGATACTATTGATGGGCAAGGTGGTAATGATAGTATTTTAGGGAATGAAGATAATGATATTCTGGCTGGTGGTGAAGGGAATGATACTATCCGGGGTAATACAGGTAGCGATGAAATAGATGGGGGTGGTGGTGATGATAGTCTCCGTGGTAATGTGGGCAGTGATAGTATTTTTGGCAATGTTGGTAATGACAGTATTTTCGGCAATGAAGATAGCGATCGCCTAGAAGGTGGAGTAGGGAACGACAGTATTTTTGGTAATGAAGATAATGACAGTGTTTTTGGCAATGAAGGGAATGATATTATTTTCGGCAACAGAAATAATGATCGTCTGGAGGGTAACTCAGGTAACGATACTATTCGTGGAGGAAAAGGTAACGATGTAATTGATGGTGGTTTTGATTTAGATTTTATCCTAGGAGAGTTGGGTAATGATGAGTTGAGTGGAGGAGAAGGTGATGATTTAATATTTGGTGGTAAGGATGATGATTTTATTGATGGTGGTGCAGGGAATGATACTCTTAGTGGAGACTTGAGCGACGATACTATTATTGGGCGTTTGGGTAACGATTTTATTATTGGTGCAGGCCGTGAGTCTGGAGAAAATGAGATTGATTTTTTGACTGGTAGTGTGGGAACTGATACCTTTATTTTGGGTAATAGCAATGTTGCTTTTTACAGTTTTGCGGGTAGTAGTGATTATGCAATAATTACCGATCTGAATAATTTAGAAAATGACAGAATAATTGCATTTGGTGGTGATGGAATTGTTTTAGGATCTGCTTCTGTAGGTACGGATCGAGGTACAGGAATTTTTGTCGATGGAGATTTAATTGCTATTGTGCTTGGGGTAACAGAGTCAGAACTTCAAAGTGGGTTGATTGTGATTTAGAATAAATTGGGTATGGCGATCGCTTTCTTAGGAAGTTAAAAGAGTGAATTATTCTGTATAATCATTAAAAGAGAAACCAATTAACGAATTAAATGAGCGGAATTAATCGTCCAATTGTTCTTGACTCCACACAGGTTGCCAAGCACTTACCAGATACTCCCCAAATGCAAAGACTTTTGAGAAAAGGACGTGCAGCTCATGTTTTTAATGATGAACCTACTATGAACCAGGTTGCTCGGTATAATTGAAAGAGGAGAGTTTACTGATACCGTGAGGGGATATGACCGCTATGGAATGCTGTTTGCAGAACCCATTGGTTATAGAATTAGTCCTGACGGTAGTCGCATTGCACTTTATTATGGCGAAATCAAAATAAATGACAAAAACCAATACCATGTTATCCCCAGAACTCGACCTAGTAAAAGATAATTGGCAATTTAGCGAAGTATGGATAGATCCTACTTTGTCTCCTCCTTATCTACTTTTGTTGCTCGGTGCTTCAGACGGAAGGTGTCACGTTTACGATCCTGCTGAAGGCTATCGTCTGATTTTTCAGAGCGATAATTATGATGAGGCTCAGTTTTGGTTGCTGGAGGATGAGTACGAACCTTTGGAAGGACGACTTAAAGCTTCGGAGTTAATTTAGGGACATAAAAGAGCGATCGCCTGTTTGTAGTAAGCACTTTAGTCGTATAGGGTTGGTGCTAGATTAGCATTTTCCACCCAATGCTTGTTACTCTCTAATGTATAATTACTAAGTCTGAAAAAATATTAGTAATTATTAGGTGAGTAATGAGTGATTTTCAAGTATACGATCGCGATTTAACTGAGGCCACATTATCTGATTATTTGCAAGCTGATAGTATTGCAGTGGATACAGAAACAATGGGTTTATTACCATCGCGCGATCGCTTATGTTTAGTCCAGTTATGTGACCCTCAAGGCAAAGTTACAGCTATTCGTATTGAAAAAGGACAACAAGAAGCACCGAATTTGAAACAATTAATGGAGGCAACTGGAATAGTTAAAATATTTCATTTTGCTAGATTTGATGTAGCAATGTTGCAGCATCATTTAGATATTAAAGTTTCCCCAATTTTTTGTACCAAAATTGCCAGTAAGTTAGCACGAACTTATACAGGAAAACATGGTTTAAAAGATTTAGTAATGGAGTTAGAAAAAGTAGAGTTAGATAAATCTGCTCAAAGTTCTGATTGGGGAAATGCAGTTAATTTAACAGAGGAACAATTAAGTTATGCTGCTAATGATGTCCGGTATTTATTGAGTGTTAGGGAGAAGTTAATTGGGATGTTAAAACGTGAGGAAAGATGGGAGTTAGCACAACAGTGTTTTGAATGTTTACCTGTGTTTGTGGGGTTAGATTTATTGCATTATAAAGATGTTTTTGAGCATTAATTAAGTTAGGATTTGTGGAGCTATATTTGTTTTTTTTATGCCATTTTTAGTGCAAAAATATGAGGCAATATTGCTCCGCAACCCTACCCTAAATTTAAGTCGAAATATGGATCGGATAATCAGATTATTAGACATAGTACCCCATCACCCTATCTCCCCATCACCCCATCACCCCATCACCCCATCACCCCATCACCCCATCACCCCATCAATAGTAACTCTGTTATCACCGAGAACGTTGCTCCCATTTTTTGGCTACATACCACCATAGTTTAACTCCCACTATACCAATAACGCTGGCACCCAAACTCAATATAATTGAGATTCCTGGTGCTAACCAGGGTTCGGGTACTGAATATTTAGACAGAAACTTGCCTACTGGATGATGACTAGCTTTGGCAGTATCAATGACATAGGGAAAGTGCCCAGCTATGGAAGCAATGCTGGCACCCGCACCTAATCCCACACCGAGAATGGCTACGAGTTCTTGAAAGTGGCGATCGCTCTCTGCTTGTTCTATTTCTGTGATGCCACGAATGGAGTTTATTAGGTCTTCTAATAGTTTTAAATTGGGGCTGAGATTGGCATAGTCTTTTTGCATTTGCAGCAGATATTTTTCGGTTATTTCTTGAGGGAATTTTTCGAGAAATTTGAGGTCGGTAGTGACTCCGGTGGTGGTTATAAAACGAGCTAATATTGATGAAATATCTTCTCCATTTATTGTTAATCTGGAAAGTTGGTAAATTGGAGTGGGAATGTTTTCTGGCAAGAGATTTTTGAGGGCTTTTGCTGTGGCTTTTTCTCTGATTCTATCTAAGCGTCTTTGGTAGTTGAGCAGATTAATTTCTATGGTGCGGATTTGACTGTCGAAATAGCCTAAGTTAATTGAATAGTTAGATAAAGTTGTTTGAGATTTTACTAATATTTTCTGTAGTGGTTTGAGATTTAAACTAGGGTTTTGATATTTCTGGATTTCTTGGATATATTCTTGAATTTCTATAGTAGATTTTTTGAGTAATTCTTTCAGATAGCGACTCTGAGCGTAAGCCCAGAAAATTTTGTGCCGGTAACAAAGTAAACGGAGCAAATCAAAGTTAAATTCTGCTGCTTTTTTGGCAGTTTGTTCGTTGGGATAGAGAGAAATTATGAGATGATTATTTTTCTGGATTTCTTCAATAGTTGGTGGTGAGGAAAAATCTATCTTTTCTGACATGGTAATGCCGTATTGTCGTAATTCAAAGATTGTTCCTCCTAACAGTTTTCCTTGACCTTGCAAATCTTTTTCCCAGTCGAAGCCAAGATTTAATTTTTCGCAGCATTGTTTGGCGATTTCTTCTGGGTTTTTGTTGTTAGCTAATTCCGCTAAAACTAACCAAGTTTGTCCGAGATTTCCTGTTTGAATTTTGCCGGATGAATCTTTGAGTTTGGCTTCGATTTGGTTTTTTAGTTGGGCGATGCTGTTGGTGGGATGACGAGTTTTATTGTTAGGAAAAGAAGCGGCTATTAGGAGTCCATAAGTATCATTAAGTCGGACTGGATAATAATAGTCTTTGTCATGATAAATTAGGATTAGGATAAATTCAGTCTCAAAACTAACTTTGGAGGAATTATGTCCAATACTGAAACGACCGGTGGGGATATTTCTCAGCTAAATCGCAGAGCTTTTATGAAAATGTCGGCTGCTGGCGTTGTCTCTTTAGCAGCGATGGAACTATTACCTGAAGCAACTAAGAGTGCTAGTGCTGATAGGGTAAATGGTAACTTTGAAGAAAAGTATCAAATTTTCGTGCCTGTTGAAAAGGCTCGATGGGGTGGAAGTCAAAGTGTTACTTTGCGATCCGGGGATACTATTAAGGTTGAGATCCCCAGACGAGTCAGGGAAAACTCCAAGTTGAAAGTTAAAGGCGTCGGTCTTGAAGGAAACGACGTGACTCTAATCTGTCATACTCTTTACGATACCAATGGAACAACTGCTGACAGTATTAACGAGGAAATAAATCAAGCTAACTTCATCAAAAAGGAACTGACAAAAGACCGTTGTCATACCATTTACGAATCTTTGGAAAATGGTAAGTTTGTTAGAGATTTAGTGGCATTAGACTTGCTGGATTATGTTATGGAATCTTCCAAACTAGATGAAGATATTAGCCAACGGTATTTGATCGCCAGTAACAATTCTCGTTTGAAAGGAATAGAAGAAGCGATCGCAGATACCTTGGCAAAATCTAAGTTACGCAAAAAGAGGAAAAAGTCTATCAAAGGAACTTTCCAATACGTTCGCGCTGGCGAACCAGTTCCAGATTTTGCAGCATTAACAGATTTGAATGCTATTGTTGCGGGTTCTAATCTTCCAGAACAACTGAAGCAACTTTACTTAACGGCAAGTGCTAAATCTAAGGCAGTTACTGTGGACCTTATTATCGTTCAGTTGATTAAGGAAAAACTGAGCGGTCAAAAAGAGGATGACTATTTATCGGTTTGGGAGAAAGTTCGCAATGGCGAGAAAATTTCTGACGGAGAGGAAAAAATATTAGCATCCCTAGATGGATTTATAGAAAATTCTGACATTTCAGAAACCAGCAAAGCGCTTTATTTAGTAGCCAGGGTTTTAGGTGAAAAAGGTGACTCGCAAAAAGACCCTCTTCAGGAAGCGATCGAGAGCAGCAACAAACTCACGGACAAGGAAAAACATATCTACAATCTGGCTTACAGTCTAGCTGTTAAGGGCGAGTCAAACGAACAAACCGAGGCGGAAGTTGTCCAGTATGCAGTAGCTACGTTCCACAGAGATTTGAGTGAAGCAGAGGAAAAAGCAGAGGAACAAGACTTTGCTGAATATGTAAAACCTATAGCGGCTAAATTGATGAAATGGCTCATCGCCAAAGCTGACATTCCTCCAAGTTACCAATGGGCTTCTTTTGCACTTCTCGGGCTAGTTACTGAACAGAAAGGGTCAGATGTAGCATCGGCAGCAGCAGCATTAGTGCCTACAACAACAAGCGTTCTCAGTGTATTGGGAGTAAAAACGGGAACGGGTGTTGCTATTAGTAGCTTAAGCGGTGGAGCTGCCACCACTGCAACTTTAACTGCTTTAGGAGGCGGCTCTGTTGCTGCTGGAGGTTTGGGAATGTTGGGTGGCTTGGTGGTAGTAACTGGTGGTGCTGCCTTAATTGGAGCTGCCGGGTTGCTGTCGGTTGCTCTACTAACCCGAATGGACGGAAAAGACTATGTAAACTTGGGAATTGCAGGAACAGTAGGAGTGTTAACCAGTGCAACTGTAGCCCTTGCTGTTTGGACTGGTGCTGGTGCTTTGGGTGTCGCAGGTTCTCTATCGGGCGCAGCAGCGATTACTGCTACCATCTCCGCTCTAGGTGGATTAAGCGTTATGACTGGCGGTGTGGCTTTGATTGCCCTTGGTACTGGCTTTGCTGTTTGGTCGGTTCTCAAAGGCAAAAAGTCAAAGCGCGATATATTGAAGGAGCTAGAATCTCTTGTTTATATGTTAACCGAACCTAGTGACGATCCCTTGGTTCATTTCGTTCAAAAAAATTTGCCCAAAAAGTATGAACACGAAGACCTCTATCTAGCCCCTGCGATTCCTCTGGACAAGCTTTCCAATGCCATGTCTATGTATGGCTATCTCGATCCGGGAGAAAAAATTCTGGCTTTAATAGATACTAGCGGAAATCACAATGCTAAAGATGGCATCTTGCTAACAGATCGCAAAATCCTATCAAGGGCAGCATATTCAAATGCTGAATACGCGAGTTATTCAACATTAAGCTGGTCGGAAATTTTTCAAGTATCTAATACTATGCTGGAGAGTTATAACGACGCAGCAAACTTTGCCCGTTTCCTAATAAAACTCCAAGAACAGGTGCAAGGGTAGAGTAGTTTGTAGTTCAGTAGTGGACTAACACACCTAAAATGGTGCGTTACGACGGATTGCTGAATCCCTTTCATAATCAAAATTTAGGCCGTCTAAGGCACCCTACTGGACTACTGTGGCCTTTTAGTCGGAAGTAATTGTTCCAAAGATCGCTATAAAGGAGGTGATAGTAAAGATGGAACCAAAAAAAATAATAAAACACCTTTTGCAGGCTGTTTTTACCATTGCTGCAAAAGCTGTTTTTGAGTTGAGATACTGGAGAAATCTACGTTCCTAGCAGAAGTAGTCTCTAAGGAGAGATGAGGATGGCCATTCCTTGTCTCTATCAGTATCCTTAATTCCAGAATCTAATTATAACTCAGATATTGAGCGACTTATTATCTGCTCTATAAAACTGATACAAAGAGTCACGTTACGTGACAATTTGATGTTTACTTCCTGCTTCTACTGAGGCCGTTGGCGGTTACTCATCCACAGGCATCAACGGTCAAGCCGACCGCATTTCTTAAATTTATACTTGCGTTTAAATCTCGATCTATTGACAAACCACACTCTGGGCAATCATAAGTCCTTAGATTTAATGGCATCTCTTGGACGTGACCACAGTTAGAACAAGTCTTTGTTGATGGAAAGAATCTATCAACTACTACTAGCTCACAACTGTACCATTGGCACTTGTATTTAAGCTGTCTCCGAAATTCATAAAATCCTTGATTGGCTATTGATTTAGCTAGCTTATGGTTGGCCAACATTCCACTCACGTTCAAATCTTCTATGACAATACTGCCGTGGTTTTTGGCTAAGTATGTTGTCAATTTATGAAGTGCATCTTTACGGATGTTAGCTATTCGCCTATGCAATGTCGCTATCTTCCGTTGTGCCTTTTTCCAGTTACCATAACCAACCTTTTTATGACGATTTAGGTACTGCAGCCGAGATAACTTAGCTTCAAATCTCTGATACGACTTCACACTTTCAAATACTTTCCCATCACTTAAAGTAGCTAATGTTTTCACTCCCAAATCTACACCTATAACATCAGTTTTTTTGAGTGTCGTGTCTGGTGTAAATTCATAGCTACAGCTCAGATACCAATCCGAAGCTTGTCTACTAATAGTTATTTTTTGAGTTGTTGCTTCAATTGGTTCATAAGTTTTGACAATACCAATAAAAGGTAATTTGTGACTCCATCCGTTTAATTCCACTGGTTTTCCACAATTATCAATTGTGAAGGAATCATGTTTACCTTTCTTCTTAAACCTTGGATATTTACCCAATCCTTGAAAGAACCTCTTAAATGCCTCACCCAAGTTGATGAAAGCATACTGGTAAACTTTAGACGACAAGTTTTTCATCCAGGGATAAAGAGGTTTTGTGTGGTTGGTAAAAACTTCTCTAAGCCTACGGGCACTGGGCTTATAACCATCCTGGTAAGCGGCATTCCACAAACTTAGACCCCAGTTGTAAACCCATCTGCTATAACCTACGTGTTGAGCCAAGAGGGTTTCCTGTTTATTATTAAGTTTGAGTTTGGTTTTGATAGATTTCATGTATGACTGAGTTCAGCTTACCTAATAGTATGCTTGTTAACTTAATTATATCTTTATTCTTTGATTAAGTCAATGCTCTCCTGCTGCGAAACCAATCTCGGTACCACTGAAATCACCGATGATACCATGACCTTAAATACAGGTTTTTTATGTGCTGGTGCCAGGGGTGTAATTAGCTCGTTGTGGGCAGTAGATGACTTAGCAACATCATTGTTTTCGTTATTTTATCATCAAAAACGAAAAGCAGGTTTGAATCGTCCCCAAGCGTTGCAAAAAGCTCAACAAGATTTACGGCATTTAACAGGGAAGGAGTTTGAGAGGGAATATTATCAAGAGTTAGAGGGGTTGCTGAATGAAAAATTACAGCTAGCATCTCAGAAGACAGCGGCAGCAAAACAAAAGCGCGATGGTTGTGCCGAAAATGCTCCAGAATATCAACAGTTGCAGGCAGAATATCAGAAGCGGGAGCAGTTGGAAGAGCGGATATTGAGAACTAGAGATATACGATTAAAAGCAGTCTGTCAACAAGAGCATCCATTCGAGCATCCCGAATATTGGAGTGGGTTTATTTGTGCGGGTTTGCGTTAAGAAAGGCAGAAGGCAGAACGGAAAGTCTTTAGTAGGGTGCGTTAGGCGCTTACCACAAACTCTCATTGAACTGTCAAATATTACATAGCGCCGTAACGCACCGTTGAGTAGTAGCACCGCCTATCCCATCCTAAATATGTCCGTGCGTTACGCTTTCCTGCGGAATGCTGCTCAAACGCTAACGCACCCTGCTGGACTTTATTATAGCGGTTCTTTAATATAGTTTTAGATCCCCCCTAACCCCCCTTATTAAGGGGGGAACCTTCAAAGTCCCCCTTTTCAAGGGGGATTTAGGGGGATCGTATTTTTAAGGGGGATTGTAAATTTACCTTGTCTTGATGATAAATACTATATAATTAATAATAAAAACAACTAATGTCAGCCAGGGATTTTTTCCATAAGGAAGTTAAAAATGCTCTCATAAAAGATGGATGGTTAATCACCCATGATCCATTATCTGTTAGTTTCGGTGCTGTAGATATATCTATAGATCTTGGTGCAGAACAACTTATTGGGGCACAAAAAGATAATCAAAAGATAGCAGTTGAAATTAAGAGTTTCTTACCAAAATCATCAGCTATTTCTGAATTTCATACTGCCTTGGGACAATTTATTAATTATCGGGCAGCACTAAGACAGAAGGAACCTGAGCGAATACTTTATTTAGCGGTACCTCTGAATACTTATAACAACTTTTTTCAACTTGAATTTACTCAGTTAATGGTTAATGAAAATCAAGTAAAACTCATTATTTATAACCCAGAAAAGGAGGTAATTATAGAATGGAAAAACTAGAAAAATATCGTCATTTAGTTCAGGAATTTTTGTTAGAATATAGCAAAAATAAACCTGCTTATGGAGAAATTGAAGTACAGCCAATTTTTGATACTGTACGAGACCATTATCAAATAGTTTATCTTGGTTGGGAAAACGATTATTTGATTCATAGTTGTCCGATTCATATTGATATTAAAGGCGAAAAAATTTGGATTCAGTGGAATGGAACTGAAGTAGATATTGCAGAAGAGTTGGTGATGAATGGAGTTGCAAAAAAAGATATTGTTTTAGGATTTCATACGCCGTTTATGAGAAAGTTTACAGAATATGCTGTTGATTAAATGGGATGGGGGGATGGGGTGATGGGGGGATTGGGAGATTGGGAGATTGGGAGATTGGGAGATGGGATGATTGGGAGATAAACATACCTAGAAAAAAATCTATTGCACAGTTTTAGGTGTGCCACTCCACTACTAGACCAACACATCAACTTAAGTTTTTTTCAACAACCATTTATCAACGTTTTTGGTCATTTTCACAATCATCCCCAAAATTTGGTTATATTGACTATAAAGTTGTCTTGCTGTTTCTATATCCAAATATTGACATTTAACTGCAAATTTTAGCCAAACTTGACTTTCTGCAGCTTCAGCTTCAGCTTCAGCATCATTTAATCTTAATAAAAATGAACCTTTATAACGTCTTCTCCTCCATACTTCTGCTAAATTAGCACAGACAGAACGGGAAGAACGCCTAATTTGGTCAGTTAATGAATATGTTTCTTCTTTGGGAAAACTTTTAGAAGTTTCAAAAATTTTCATAGCAGTATTAAAAGCAATTTGATACACCTCTAAATCTTCATGGTTATTAATTAAACTTTGACGATTTTCAGTCATCTATATTTTCTCACTATAACAATCACCCCAGTTCCCCAGTTCCCAATCTCCCAATCACCTAATCATATCAAATCCGCTTAATTCGGTATAAAAAAAATTTTCATCTTCATTCAAGAGCAAATGTTTCTAAATTCCCTTTCCTCCTGACTCCTGACTCCTGACTCCTGACTCCTGACTCCTGACTCCTGACTCCTAGATTAACTATCTAATTACACCGATACTACCGGATTTGATATCACCCCATCACCTCACAATAAACCTCGATAACGAATAAACAACAAAATAACTGCCCACGAACCCAATGCTACTTTTAGTGCCACCAAAATATTTAAGATCGGAATAATGCCCCCACTAACTAAACCTCCTAATTCTCCTTGGGGTAATTCCAATCCCATGAGAGTTATCGCTGCCAATACAATAAATATTAAAACAGAAACTTTTTCCCAGGTAGCAGCATTCCATTTCTTGTATATTTTCTCCATCTGTTCCGATGATGAAGTAATAGCAATCAAACCGATGGCAGTTCCTCCTGCTACTCCAGCAGCAAAACCACCCCCCGGACTCAAGTGTCCGCGAATTGCTAACTCAATACTCACCAATGCAGAAATAGTAGCTCCCAAACGTGCCAAAACTCTTGAAGGGCCGTCACTAAATTGATAAACTTGTTCGGTGGGTTGTTCATTCGCTAATAGAAAACGGACACCCAAAATAGCGATCGTGAATACTACCACTTCAAAAATTGTGTCATAAAGTCTATTTCTAAAAATGATACCAGAAACTACATTAGCTACTCCACTATCAGCAACTACTGATTCAACAATAGAAATTTCACCCCCTTCTGCTATTGGGTTTGGCATAACTAACACTTTTACGAACAATGCTATTCCCGCTAAAAAATAAACCCATTTCATTAATGTTTGTCCTCCTGGTTTGGTACAGTTATGTATGTCACAGTTGTTTCTGATGGAGTTAATTCGTTTTGCATAATTTCAAACAAACGATGCACTCTGATGGTAGTCTGATAAGTAGGTTTGCTATCTGCTTTGAATGACTCTGTTGGACTACAAATAGCGTGAACTTCTTTACCTAGCAACCCCCATTCTAAAGCTTGTTTATTTGGATATTCGACTAATTCAAGACGCAAATGGTATTTATTAATAATTTTTCTGATATTAGCGATGAGTTCGGTAAAATAACTCTCTGTTTCTGTTTCAACTTCTTTAAGTATTCCCAAACGCATTACTAAAGAGGAACGAACTGCAATCACATAAAGGGTTACAGCTAACATTGTGCCGACTAAAGCTTCAGTTAAAGCTACGTCTGCTGCGCCTAAAACTGCATATACTAATGCTGCTACTGCTCCTAAAATCGCTCGAATAACAAGAGCATTATAGGGGTTAACTTGAAATACCAGCATCAAAGCTGCTAACGGTAACAGCGCGATAATTATATAAACATAAATATCAATCATTCTTTTGACTTTTAACTTTTAACTTCCGTGAAATGGTCGGAATTTTCTGTATCAGGACTAGAGCAATATGCCAAAACGTAGCCCAAAACTGTATTCCAAATTGCCAAAGTAATAATTGCTAGCAATAACAACGGCCATTCACTAGGTATTTTGAGCAGTAAACCGACAACAATACTCATTGAACCCAGGGTATCAGCTACTGAAAGAGTATGGAGTTTGAATAAAACCGATCTGTTGCCAATTAGAGGAAATGTTCCCCAAAACCAGAATATAATTCCGATAATTATTAAACCATAACTGAAAATGTCAATCATATTTCGTTTAACCTTTTAATTAAATGTGCTAATAACATTAATCCCGCATTACCTACACTCAGAATAATTACTGCAACTACCCCAATAGACCAATCATCTCGCAAAACTGAGATAATTAACATCATAATTGAAGTTTTAGTAGCAATACTAGCAAATGCCAGCATTTTTTGCCAAATATCATCATCTTGCCATGCTTCATAAACAGGTATCAGCAAAGCTAAAATCATCGCAATTAAAATATAGTTCATCTTTTTCTGCTCCGTTTTCTGCTCCGTTGAATTTGGTGTACTTCATACCACCCACCTTGGTGATATTTCAACACAATAGTTTTGGGGGTAAAAGTAATCAAAAAGATATCTAGAAATATTAATCCTGGTGTTCGTTGTGGTTTAATACGTTCACAAACTAAAACTTCATCATCATGGGGACTAAACATAATTTGGATTGCTTCAATATAAGCTTGGGGAATAGCAACAATTATTTCCCAAAATACTCGCACCCAATCTTTTAATGCTCCCAGGGATGTTTTGCGATGTGGTAACAACCAAGCAACGCTGACACCAATAATAATATTTGCCGGACTTAAGTCGGCAGTGAGTAAAAACCAAATTGCTAATCGTAGTATTATGTTAAAAAGGGCAGTTGCGTCCATGTTATTAAGGAATTAAAAAGTAATTAATTATATCATATTCGGATAGTTATAATAAAGTTTTTGTTTGTAGTTTTGCTCTATTTTCAAATCTGAATTATTGTTGTCATTATTGCCAGTCTTAATTTCATTATGACTTACGGATGAGTTACGAAAAACTAGGGATTTGAGATTGCTTCCGTGTCAGTCGCAATGACAAAAATACGTTGTATTGCGTAAGTCCTATTTATATTAAAAAAGGTAATTGCGTCCATGCTATCCAGAAAAGTAATATTAACATTAAGCTCATAAACCCAATTAGATGATTGAATTTTTCGATCGCTCTTGGTATCTTAATTGCCAGTTTCTTAAAAATATACAGATATGCTAGCCAACCTATGCCAATAGTTACCAGTGGTTTGATAATATTTTTGATGGTATAAGCTTCATAATAAACAGCATTTGCTACTATCAAACCACCAAGCAAGAGTACCATCGCCCACCAAAAACCAAGGCTTACTTTGATTTTTTCCTCGTTTTTTTGGTGAGGCAGAAAAATGAATTTAGCAAAAGAAATTGCTGTTCCTACTGCTGCTATATTCATGGCAACAACCTGCCAGGGTAAGAGATTTTTTGAGGTTAAAACTTTTGCCCCAAAACCAGAGAGTAGGGGAAAACCAGAAATAGAGAAACTAGCGATCGCTAATGCCACCCAAATTCGGGTATCAATAGGATGATATTGTAATTCTTTAAAATTACGGCTAGGTAAAACTCCTGCAATTAAAAATAAAGCAGACTTAACTAAACCGTGAGTCAAAGCATAGAAACCTCCTACTACTGGCGCAGCAAGTACAAAACCTAACTGAGAAATGGTGTGAAATGCCAACATCCGTTTAGTATCTTTTTCAAATACGGCATAGCCCACTCCTAAAAGTGCTGTGCTTACTCCAAAAAATCTCACGAGCGGATCGATCTCCTCTAACATCAGCGCACAACGCACTAATGGAAAAACTCCTGCTTTGACTACTACTCCCGACAACATTGCCGATACTGGACTTTGTGACTCAGAGTGAGTTAGGGGCAACCATAACCCGGATACAAATATACCACCTTTTGCCAATAATCCCAAAAATATCAGAGCGATCGCTTCTGGAGGAGCATTGCGCAAACCCATAAAATTAAAGGAATTATGTGCTTGATATACTAAAACTGCTCCTACTAGATAAAATAGCATTGCTGTATTACTGATAAACAAATACCGCAACCCTACCCAAATGGATCTATCTGTACGAGGATAGGCTATCAGTAGAAAAGAAGCAATACTAATTACCTCCAAAGCTACATACAAACTAATAAAATCTGCACAAATAAAAGTAGCATTAACACTACCATGCAGAATTGCCGCTTGCATATAGAAAAACGCTGTTCTCTCGCTATTCCAACAATAAAGAATTACGGCTGCTGTTACTAGAGCATTAGTAATTATAAAAAAGCCACTCAGTTGATCGATGGTTAAACTAACACCAAAACTATCTAATAACTGTATATTTACAGAGGATGGATCGGAAAATATATACAAGGCATAATCAGCCGAGACAAATGCTATTCCTAATGCTAAAAAGCGGTCTAATTTTGGTAACAGATAAATAATAAATCCTACAAAAAATGGTAATGCCATCCAGGCAATCGTAATATTGGCCATAAAAGTCAAAAGTCAAAAGTCAAAAGTCAAAAGCAAGAAAAAAGGAAGAATTTAAGCCAGGAAATTATTTAAGAGTATGTCGAGTAAGGTCTGTCTTAATGGGAAGTAGTAAATGCGATAAATGTATAATCGAATTTAATATCACTTAAGTTTTTTTCCTTCTTTTCAACCTTTTTTCCTCTTACTTTATCTTTCTTCCTTATCATACTAATGCCACTGGGCATAATATCATACTTGTACCATCCAAAAAACCAAAATTAACATTATAGCCATCATCCCAATCAAATGCTCAAATTCTTCAACTGCCCTCGGTAGCTTAGTTGTTAATTTCTGAAAAATCAATAGATATGCTAGCCAACCAATAGCAATAGTTACTAATGGTTTGACAATATTATTGATAGTATAAGCTTGATAATAAACTCCATTTGCTACTATTAATCCACCTAATAAAAATACCATTGCCCACCAAAAACCTTGTTGAATTTTCTTGCCAGAGTCACTTTTTTTGTGAGGTAAAAAGATAAATTTAGCAAATACAATAGTTGTACCTACAGTCGCAACATTCATAGCAACAACTTGCCAAGGCAATAGATTTTTAGTTGTTAATATCTTGGCTCCAAAACCAGATAATAGGGGAAAACCAGAAATAGAAAAACTAGCGATCGCTAATGCTATCCATAGTGAGTTATTCATCGGTTTATCTTGCAACTCCTGAAAGTCACGACTTGGTAAAACACCTGAGATTAGAAACAGTGATGATTTTACAAATCCGTGAGTCAAAGCGTAAAAACCTCCGACTTCTGGTGCTGCCATGATAAAACCTAATTGGGAAATAGTGCTAAATGCCAGGGTTCGCTTCGTGTCTTGTTGAAAAACCGCCCAAAATACTCCTAAAAGTGCCGTACTAACACCAAATATTCTGACAATAGGATCGATTTCTTCTAACATTAGGGCACAACGCACAAACGGAAAAACTCCTGTTTTGACTACAACTCCCGACAACATTGCCGACACAAAGCTCTGTGACTCAGAGTGAGTTAAGGGCAACCATAACCCTGAGATAAAGATACCCCCTTTGACTAATAACCCCAAAAATATTAGGGCGATCGCTTCTGGAGGAGCATTGCTCAAACCCATAAAATTAAAGGAATTATTGGCTTTATATACCAATGCTACTCCCACCAGATACAATAACATTGCTGTATTGCTAATAAACAGATAGCGTAACCCTACCCAAATTGATCTATCTGTACGGGGATAAGTTATCAATAGAAACGCAGCAATACTAATTACTTCTAATGCTACATACAAACTAATAAAATCTGCACAAATAAAAGTAGCATTAACACTACCATGCAAAATCACCACTTGCAAATAGAAAAAAGCTGGTTTATTAGTATTCCAACAGTAAAAAATTACTGCTGCTGTTACTAGAGCATTAGTAATAATAAAAAAGCCACTTAGTTGGTCGATCATTAGAGTTACACCGAAACTATCAAGTAACTGTATGTCTAAAAGAAAGGATGGATCTGCAAATATTGCCAAAGCATAGTTAGCAGAGAGCAATACTACTGCCAGTGCCAGAAAGCGAGAAAGTTTGGGTAGTAGATAGATCAGGAACCCAACAAAAAATGGTAATGCCATCCAGGCAATTGTAATATTGGTCATTTCAGTTGTCAGCTTGTTCAGTTATCAGTTATCAGTACCAACAGTAGTTAGCCCCTAAAGTCAGAAGCTTAATATACTAAAGTTTATTTTTTTCATTCCCTATCCAAGGGAAAGGCGGTGGGAGTATCTTACTCCCTTGCCAAGCGTTGTTATCTAAATCTGCTATTTTTTTGTCATGGTGTATTATTGTCTTCTATCGCTTTAGTTTCCAAAGTAGGATTATCCTTTGCTAACTTCATCACACCCACTAACATTAAAGCTTGAATTGAAAAGCCAATAACAATAGCAGTTAAAATAACTGCCTGGGGAACGGGATCGGAATAAGCAACATTTTTGCCTGTGGCTACAATAGGTGTAAATACACCATCTCGGGATGCCACCAGCACATAATAACCAACAACTCCCGTACTCATAATATCCATTGAGATAATTTTCATCACCAAATTTTTCTTAAATATGATGCCGAAAAATCCACATAAGACGGTGAAAAATACACAAGCTTCTAACATAATAATTTCAGGATTTAGTAATCAATAATTGGTTGAAATATTCATATTTTAGCAAGGCAATATGAAAATGATTTTGGCAATGTACCAAAAATTTATGTCAAGTTAAAAACATTGAAACAATTGACGAAAAATTAGCATTTTTTACGATTATTTTTTGATGTTAAAAGTATCTAAAATTTATAGCAGTTAGCAATTTTATTTAGTACAGAGTTATGAGGTTTTCACCGAACAGCTTAAACTAGGATATTAAGATTAAGCGGTACTAATTAGCTGGCTGCCATATATCATTAAACATGAAATTGGGTCAAAAGAGAATAAATGTTTTTATAATTGGTAAAAAGGAATGTAAAGTAGGCTTGAGAGACCCTTGGTTATGTTATGTAGGGTGAGGATTGGCCAGATTAAATGAATAATCCAATCCTAAGAATCTTTTACGCTTCCTTCTATAGCTTGACCAAAAAATAAGGTCAATAGCCTCCTCTTTCAAGGGGATGAAAAAATATTCGCCATAAGTATTTCAAACCAGAGGCTTCAGGAAGAGGTACTCATAACTGTTAACGCAGTTCCTCCGATAGGAGGCTAACTGATAACTGATAACTGAAATGACACATAGCTAAAAATGCTTCTTTTACTGGTTGGCCAATTGAATTTTCCAGTTCCGCTAAAATTAGTTCTTGGTATGTTTCTAGAAAGTTACTTCTAAGCCGATGAAATAGATAGAAAAAATGTCTAATAAAAGAAATACAGTCAAGAATAGCAAACTTCATTTCTACGGTATTCAAGTAGTAATAATTCACCTATTAGCGGTCAGCTCTCAGCTTTTTAAATTCTTCTCTGGAAAAAGCTGTGAGAGCGATCTCTTGATTTTTTTTCTGCTGTTTTGACTAGGAAACTTTTCTTTGTTCAACCAGAAGCAGTCAATAATTTTAGGTGGGAGAAAATTTGCAACCAAATTTTACCTCCTAACTAAAACTAACTTACATCTAAATTTCCGTCTCGGCTTCAGCACGTTGAGCAGCAACACGCTTGCGCCAAGTCATATAAGGAATAGCAGTTAAAGCTCCCACTAACGCATAAGCTACCAGTGTGGGCAATACTCCCAACTGCGGAAAATTTAAACTAGCAATTAATAAGGCTAAACCAGGGTTACGAGTGGCACAGAAAACTGCTAATGCTGTACGAGTATCTTCTCTCGGTCCCCCCAATAAATGACCGATCGCTAAAGATAAAACTGTCATCAAAATAATTGCTACTACTGATAAGAAACTTAAACCCAGAACAATATCTAGACTCTTTACCAAGACAAAAATTACTAACACTATGAACATTACGTTAGCAATTTTTGTTAGTGGTTTTCCTATATCATCAGCAAGTTGCGGCCATGTTTCTCTGATAGCAATACCGATGCTGATAGGTAGTAACTGAGCAAATGTTACTTGTTCGGCAACTTGTCTGGGTAAGATATCAACATCAGGGGGAAACAGAGAACTTAGAATTGCTAACAGTAAGGGCACAGTAATTACTGCTAACAGAGAAACTGTTACCTGAAAACTGACTGTATAGGGAAAATTGCCTTTTGCTTGGACTATTTTTCTAGTAGTCAATGGTGCGCCTGGACATACTGCCATTAATATTAGACCAATTTTAACTGGTTGTGGCAAATCAAATAATAATAATACTATTAGCAATGCGACTATAGGAACTAATACATCTACTGCGAATAAAAAACTAAGTAGTATTTTGGGTTTTCGCCATAATAACGTAACTTGCTTGATAGTTAAGTTTAGCCCCAATGACAGCATTAGGGAAAAAATAGTTAGTTCGACAAAATTGGTTAGCAGCTTTCTAATAAACTCTTCCATAAATCTATTTTTTTTAATAAGTTTTGCTAAATTACTCGCCCAGGCAATTAAGCGATCGCTGTCTTTATATTAATAACTATTTAGTCGTTAATAAAGTTCATTTTGAATATAATTTTGCAATATCTCTATAATCTCAAACAGTTTTTTTATATCTTTTGGTTGATTGTGAATTTCTACAGGAATTTTAAAACTTTTTAGCTAATATTCTTGGTGTTAAAATATTAAACTGTACTCGACAAGTATTATATTTTATTTATGTAGAAAAAACAGAAAATTTAAGTTATTTCAAGATTAAGTTTATATGCGAAAAGTTATATGAAAAACTGGAATTTTTAGATAAAAATGTGACTATAGAGAACATACTCCTAATATTTCGGATAATTCAATTTTAGCTTTGAATTTAATTTATAATTGATCGTAATGGTTCTTGTTATGAAAAAGTCGCTGCAATTGTAAGCAAAAAATTGAGGTAGATTTCATAATTAGATAAAAATCTTTATATCTAAATATTTAGATTGATATCAAATCCGGTTAATTGTACACAGAATCTGGTCATAGGATATATCTTGATAATTTTTTCAATTACTTTAATAGATATCTCGCTAAATTCCCCACCGGAGAGTGGTTAGGGGTTGGTCTCCATTTTCCCATCTCCCCATCTCCCCATCCTCCCAACCATATAATAAGTATTCAACCGGATTTGATATGAAACCCACCTCTACAAATTTATGGCTAAAAATCAGTACCTAAAAAAAAATAGAGCACATTATAATGCACTCTAATTAGTTTCTAATGTAATTACTGTAAGTTCTGGCGGACAAAATAATCTCCCTGGAAAATAAGTTCCTAAACCACGATTCACATATAAATAGTTATTTCCAACTTGATGTAATCCCTGAGACCATTCCCAATACTCAACTATTTTGTGACATTTTGCCATGAATGGTACAACAGGTCGTAGAAATTTGGGGATGAGTCTACGAATAGGCTCCCGGAACTGAGGGAGAGGCCCCAATAATGGTAGTCTAATCTGACCTCCATGAGTATGACCAGAAAGTTGTAAGTCTACACGCCAATTTTGTAATACTTTGGCAGTATCGGGGTTATGAGATAAAACAATCCGAGGAACTGTTTTATTTATAGAGTCCATGACTGTAACTGGTTTGAAGTTGCCAGACCAATAGTCCTCTAATCCTACTAGAGCTAAACCTGAACCCAAAGGATAGACGACTTGGTTAAGTAGAATGGGAACATCAATTCGATTAAAAGCTTCTATGACTTTATATCTGGCACCCGGATATTCTTCATCGTGGTTGCCAAGTACAGCATAAACTCCAGCGCGACTTTCTAGATATTTCAACCGTAACACCAGGTCATCTACAGGTGCCGGTTCATCTGTAATAAAGTCTCCTGTAAGTAGAATTAAATCTGGTTCGACTTCGTTGGTAATGGCGATCGCTTCAGAGAGTAGCCATTCAGATAGTCGTTTTCTGTCATAGTGGAAGTCTGACAGGTGTACAAGTTTTGTCCCTTGTAAATTTTTAGGCAACCCAGTAATTTTTAGGGTCAAGTGATCTACCTGCAATTGGCCTGTTAATATCCTGTGCATAGTATATAGACTGTTACTACACTGGGGCGTCTATAGCATAGCAAAGTTAATTATTGGTTGTACGGCTTACAAGTATAGGAAATACAAAGAGACTGAGAGGATAGAGTATTGCTATCTAGGAGTAAAAAAAGGAGATATAGCAATCCTATTTCAGTTTTAATATTTTGGTGCTAAGGGCGAATAGCCATTTGCCCGTACAGGAGTCAGATAGGGGAGCCATCGGATTGGCAAGGTACAGAATTTACCAATGGATAATGGATAATTAATCAATTCGGTTTAAAGCTTCTCTTTACCAATGGATAATTGATAATTAACAATTGATAATGAGAGATAGTTTTTATCAATTAATAAGATTTATTTTAATGTAATGAACCATGTTTTAAGTTACAATTAACTTTTATCAAAATTTTCATAAATAATGATCGGATTGCTATCTTTATTAGTAAGATTTTAGGAGTCAATTTTGAAACATAAAATTGAGATTTATTTTCTATTACGAATCAATTGATCTATAGAAATACTATTGAGACTACAACCTGCTAAAAGAATGAAGAAAACTAAGCAATAAATAAGTTGAGATGAGGCTGCATCCCATTCTTGAAGTAGGGAAACTCCAAACATTAACGGCATCATTAATACAAAACCTGCAATAATTGCACTTCGTGTTTGCAGCCCAATTATCATTAGGAATCCAGAAATTAATTCTACAGGAGTAACTACAGCAGCAAATGGTACAATGACAAAGCTGGGTGTTATATCCTGAAATCTCTCTACCATTCCCTGGATAAATCCTCCCATATTTCCAATTCGGACTAAACCATGTAGAAAGAAGTTGATTCCGAATACTATTCTTAATAGTGTATAAGCTAAAGTTACGTCTTGGCGTTTCAGAAAAATTGGAGTTTCAATCTTATTCATTCTATTTTCCCTAAAAAATTTGTATCTACAAATATTGACATTTTACTATTAGGTATAGCTTTAAATTTAGCACTTCTACTTATGATGAGGAATGGGCAATTCAATAATTTTTAATTCTAAATTAATTATGGTTAATTTCTTAATTTAAGAATTTATTAATTTAATAATTCTGCATTCTGCATTCTAAATTCTAAATTCTAAATTCTAAATTCTAAATTCATAATGAACGTCGCCAATGAAATAAATTTTCTAGGCAATTTTTAACTATTTGATTATTCTCACGTTTTTGTCTTAACCATCCTGTTGCTGTTTGAGAATTAATTTCTGATATAGTCGGCCAAATATGAGGTAATTCAGCGATCGCTCCTACTTTAATTCCTTGACGAATAGTTAATGCCATAATATGAATTATCTCACTTGCTTGATTTCCTACTATTGAAACACCTAAAATTTTGCCATTGCGATGACCAACAATTTTACAAAATCCTGTTGTGTGGCTTAACATTTGTGCCCGATCAATATTTTTAAAATTTTGCCTAAAAACTAATACATTTTCTCCATAACGTTGTCTAGCTTGTTGTTCACTTAAACCAACTCTTGCTAATTGTGGTTCTGAGAATATTGACCAAGGAATGTCACTATAATTCACAGAAAAAATAGGTAAGTACAGAATATTTTTTATCGCTATCTGAGCTTCATAATTAGCAATATGAGTAAATGAATATCCACCGACTAAATCTCCACAACCATAAATTCGAGAATTAGTCGTTTGTAGTTTTTTATTTAACAACAAATTGTTATTCTTACACTTCACTCCTACTGCTTCTAGGTTGAAATTTTCTAAGTTTGGTTTATTACCTGCTGCTAAGAGAATTTCATCTATTTCTATCGCTTCGTTTTCTACTAAAATCCATTTTTTATCATCTATTTTTCTCACTTGAGATACTTCTGTTTGAGTTAAAATTCTAATACCTTCCGCTTCTAACTGAGCTTGAACTAAAAATGCTGCTTCTGAATCTTCCTTACCTAAAATATGAGGACTTTTGACTACTATAGTTACTTTAGTTCCTAACCGAGAAAAACTTTGTGCTATTTCTATTCCGCTTGGATCCCCACCAATAACAGCTAAAGTTTCGGGAAGTTTTGATAGTTGTATAATTTTTTGGGGAGTAATAAATCCAGTGGTTATTAATCCTGGAATTTCTGGTATTATAGGTTGAGATGGAATAGCTAATAAATATTTGCGTGAACGTAGATGTCTTCCTTTTACTGCAAAAGCTAGGTGAGGGCGATCGACAAATTTTCCGTCACCAAAAATTACGTCTATTCCTAAAGCTGCTAAAACTGCTGGTTCATATTTTGCTAATTGATTATAAACTACATAATCAGCATAGTTTTTTGCTTCTTCAAGGTTAACCGAAATCTCTCCTGCGTTATCACTACTTTGATAAATACCAAACTGTTGTTTGTGGTGTATCTGCTCGACAAAATTCGCTATTTGACTAATAACTTTGTTATGATGAAATCCTTGAGTATTGCTAAAAATAGGGGAATTAGTTGTATTTATTTCTGTGGAATGAGGTTGTATGAGAGCAACACTACCTTGAAGTTTTGTTGCGGTAATAGCGGCATAAATACCTGTTATTGTTCCACCTATAATTACTAGATCATAGTCAAGCATAGTTCATAAAAATATAGTCATAATTAATAATGGATAATAGATAATTGATAATGAATAATTACCTCTGGTTAAAACTGTACTTGATTAAATCAAGTACGGAAATCTTATTAATTGATAATAGATAGTGGATAATGAAAACTATCTCTAATTAAGGCTTGCTGATTAAATATAAAAACCTTTATCTGTCAATGTTTTAGATTTTTTCAGTCCAAAAAAGTGCAAGCTTTTAGGTCACTCTGGTTCAAAAAATTAGCATTTTAGTGCAGACAAAGGCAGAAAAATCAAGGAAATATTCTTCCTCCTGCCTCCTCTATAATTCCCATTTCTCCTGACTCCTAACTCCTACCCTTACTAAAAGACTTTTTCGGTTTGGAGACCAAACCCCTACTATGTAGATAAGGAGATAAAAATTACTCTTACAATTCTTTCTTCTACCTCCTCTATAATTCCCGTTTATTCTGACTCCTGACTCCTGACTCCTGACTCCTCAATTCAAAATTTCTCCTAAAGCATCAATTAATTTTTGATTATCTTCTTGGGTGCGGACAGCAACTCGAAAATAGCGATCGCCCAATTCTGCAAAACTCAAACAATCTCTAATCAAAATTTTATGTTGTTTAAGTAATTTTATTTGTAGCTGGTCAACAGATTTTTGAGAGTGGACTAATAAAAAGTTGGCTGCACCTGGATATGGTTGTAAACCTGGTAACTCCGCTAAAGCTTGGAATAATTGAGGGCGAGCATCTCCTAACCAATCCCAAGTTTCTTGTTGAAATGCTTGGTCTTGAATAACTGCTTCAGCTGCATATAAGGCCAAGGTATTTACAGGCCAAGGGTCTCGCCACTGTTGCCATTTCCGAAGGCGTTCAGGATGAGAAACTGCATAGCCTAGCCTTAGTCCAGGTAAACTGTAGAATTTAGTCAGAGAACGTAAAATGACCAAATTATCAAATTTGCTCACCAATGGTACCAAGCTTTGGAGTTGGGGTGGTGGTAAGAAGTCCATAAATGCTTCATCTACCACTACCAAACCAAACTTTTCTAAATAAGGGACTATTGTTTCCAGCTCCATCAACATTCCCGTGGGATTGTGAGGATTATTCAGCAGTAGTCCTGTGTTTGTATCAGCTTTTATTTCCAACTGGTCTAATTTCCATTCCCCTATTGTTAGGGGAAATTCAACTATATTAGCTGTAAAAGCTTGCAGAGCACGTCGATAATCACCAAAAGCAGGCGCTACTAAATAAGTTTTTTCCAGCTTTGACAATTCTAGAGCTGCCCAAGTTAATAATTCGGCTGCACCATTGCCAGGCAAAATCCACTCTGGAGTAAGAGAAGGATGAGTCAGACTAAGAGCTTTCTTTAACTCCTGATAATTAGGATCTGGGTAAGCTCTAAGTTGGCTGATATTAGTTTGAATGGCATCGATGGCAGAATCAGGCGGCCCTAGAGGATTAATACTAGCTGAGAAATCCAGAATAGCAGATATTGGACAACCTGCTACTGTGGCTGCCCAAGCTAAATTTCCTCCGTGTACTGGTTTAGTCAAAGCTGGATTATTATTATTTACCGTTTCTTTCGGCGACTAACTCTTTGAAAGATTTACCCGCAGAAAAGGCAGGTACTGTAGTTTCAGGTATTTCCATTTTGTCACCAGTTTTGGGATTACGTCCTTCCCGGGCTTTGCGTTCTCTTGATTCAAATGAACCAAAACCAACTAGGGTAACTTTATCCCCTTCGGCCACAGCATCCATGATAGCTTCTAGGGCTGCACTTAATACAGCATCGGCTTGTTTTTTAGTGACTTCAGCTTTTTTAGCGATTGCGTCCACTAATTCACCTTTGTTCATTGAAATACTCCTTTTTTATTTGGACAAAACATTCTAGTAGGGTTTAGTTGGTAACCAGTTAATCCTAAGTCCAACCCAGCAAAGTTTTGGGGTCTTGTTAGTAGGTTTTTCAGTTACTAAGCTTTTTGCTATCAACTGTACCCTTTTATAATTCTTACCAAAACCTCAAACCCTTTAACTGATAATGCTTTCCCAGATCATCTGGCAAATCATAAGTGTCTGTCTTAGGAAGAACTTGATATTTTTTTTGCTGAAAACCCCATATAATCTAGCTTTCACTGGTTTATTCTAATCTCTGATTGGGTAATATGGAGTGGTAAAACCTTTAATTTCTGTAGATTTCAAGACTTCTTTAACTTTTATTCATTTTTTTGGTCCAAAAAAACTCCTCTAGATTTATTAAGGGACTTTTTTTCAAAATTAGAAATATCTATCTATGGATATATAGATATGGACCATAACTAGGGTTTGCTGAAAAAAACAAAGTTTTAGGGGGTGGGGCAGGGCAAACGCATCTAAATTCTGGAACCTTCTACTGTTAAGGTTTAGAGGAGCGAGCACTATAAATACTCAGAACCCTAACATCCTTGCCCTCTCAGAACTTCAAAATAAGATGTTGCCCTGGGGGGTGGGAAGTGTGCTCCGGGTGGGAAGATAGAGAAAGTAGGAAGAATAATTTTTCCCTGATTTTTCTGCCATATTCAGACCAAAATGCTCACTTTTTGAGGTTTTAGGATTAAAAAGCAGGTACTTTTTCAAGGCTTAAAAAGACTAAAACCTTTATATATCAGTGCTTTGAGTATTAATTAGCAAGCCGTAACTAGATCGTTTGAGTTTTTCTGGCGAGTCAAATATCATTTTCTCAAGCATTCAAGCCACACAGTGAATCAGTCTAAATACTTACTCAATCTCTGTGGGAAAATTCAGACTATAGATATAGAGATGAACCATAACTAGATCGTTTGAGTTTTTCTGGCGAGTCAAACATCATTTTCTAAAGCACTAAAACCACACAGTGAATTAGTCTAAATACTTACTCAATCTCTGTGGGAAAATCCAGACC